>JBBRXJ010000073.1:0-18141 GCA_038248505.1 Bacteroidales bacterium | reverse complement strand
GGCAAAACCAAATGTGCCATTTTGTGCGGTTGGTTTTTCTTGTCGTTGTCTGTCGGTTTGCACGGTCTTTTTACAATGAGGCATAACGTTTTGCAGCTTGGCGTTCGGTTTTTTTTCTTCAAAAAAACTGACGCTAAGGTGCTGTTAGCGGCTGGGCTATTGTCCGTCCGTTGCAATGTCATTGGTTTAAAAGTCAAAAGGTTTTTCATCTGTTTCCTCTTTGTCTTCTTCCGTCAAAAACTTATCTATAAAATTCTCAATGTTTGATGTCTTGAAGCGAACCGTTTCGTATAAATCATAAATTGCCCTGTCATCGGGAAAAGCCCACTCTGAATTGCCCCAAGCATCAACGAACTCAAGACGAAAATTGTCTGACCACTCGTAAAGTCCTTCGTCATAATAATACTTAGATTGATACTTGAAAAGTCGGAATTGTTTATCAATGACTTTACAAGTATAAACGTTGTCGGTCAAAATTTCACTCCCCGAAAGTGATGACGGTTTGTTGCGATTAACTTCCCATTTAATCGTCCCTTCTTTGGTGTCCCGATTAAGTTTGGTGATTATCTTGCTACTGTGCTTTGTATTCATGTTACAGTGATTTGTCTTTGTTTTGTTTAATGTTTTCTAATTGTCTGATTATTTCTATTAGTCTGTCGTAAACTATCCAAACATCGTCATAGTTAGTTTGATAAATCCGCTTGGGATAACGCAAAGCCCAAAACCAAAAAGGTGAAGTCTGACTTTCTCTTATAACAAATGGTTTAGTTCTACGCCCCTTTAGAAAGCCAACAAGATTTCTACTTTTCCAACTTTGTCTAAAACCTATTTTTGGTATGAGGTCTTGTAATTCAGAAAGGCAATTACCAAATTCTGTCCTTATTGTATGCCTATTATTATCGTAGTCGTTAAGAAACTGATTAAATTCTGATGCAGACTTTTTCAAATTCTCAATGTGCTTCTTTATCCGTTTATCAAAGATGTAGCTTGTCTTGAGCTTGTTTATTTCAGATTTGATAAATAGTCCGAGAATAAAAGCTCCCATCACTAAAGCAAACCCGACAACTTCTAAAATGTTTGCCCAAGTTTCTAAGTCCCACTCAATGAATAATTTTTTTAGTGTGTCCAAGCGTCTGTGTTTTTTGTGTCTAAATGTAATTATTTATGTCTGTCAGTTGAAGGTTGCACAGTCGTCAAGCCTTGCAGGTAACTCGTTTATAGGTCTGATAAAATCAGACCTATTTTGTGCAACCTATACAGCTAAATAAGATGTATAAAGGCAAGTCTTATAACTTTATACATCATAAATATAAGTATTATTAAATTAATTAAGTGTTGTTACGAAAGCATTAATGCATTTGATGTTTGAAAAATGTTGAGGTGGGTGGGATTATCAAACTTATTGAGGGAACGAGTGAAGGAAGTTTTGCGTTTGCAAAGCGCCTGAACGGAGTGAGTGAAATGGTTTTGCGTGGGTTGCCGTGTGCTAACGAGTGAACGAGCTGAGTGAAGTGAGCGACTGCAATGGAGTGAAGGAGCAAATATTGAGTTAATGTGACTTGGCTATTGTCCTTCTATTCTTTCCTTGATACTTCATAACCAACGAATGTATCATTCTAAAATCAATTCCATACTGCTCTCCTAATTTTCTATAACTGGTTTCACCTGTTAAATAATCGGCGAATGATTGTCTCTTTTTCAATGATTGTTTTTCCTGTTTTTTTCATCTTGTTTACACTTTAGAAGTGTAAACCTAATTCAGGACGAGACACATTAGCAAGTTCTACTTGAGATTTACGAATATTGTAAATTATCTTTTCGTAATGTTTCCGTTCTAAACCGCTTAAAAAATCAAACGCCTCGTCTAAAAATAAGATTTCAAAATCTTTGTCCATTCGTCATAATTATTCATTGTGGCAAAAACAGTCAAAGTTTCATTATAATGAAGCTTTTGAATTCTTTTTTTCAGTAGGTTGTGGTCGAAACATGGCACATAATTAGTCACTTCTAATAGCTTCGTTCCGTAATCACCGGCTCACTCAATATACCAAATGGAATACAGAAATAATCGTCGCGCCATAGATTCGCTTTGCCTGTTTTACGCAGCTCGTACCAATTGTTTTCTCCATGTTCTGGATTGGTCCAGAAGCTTTGACCTGTGAATGATAGTGGCCCAACACCCACCAATTCGCCACCTTTATGATGGTGTGGTCCTAATAAATTGCGAAGAGAATTGGATAGTACAAGTTGTATTTCATTCACCCCAGGCTTCATCGCTTTTGTGATATCTGCTTCCCATGGGTTCCATACTAAATTGTCAATTTCTTGCCCATTAATTAATGCTTTTATTACGATGGCTTCTGCTGATGGAAAATATAAAAAGTATTTACGTCCTGCAATTCTTTCAGGCAATTCAAGTTTGGTGCTAAGTTCAAAACTGCCGGCAAAGAATGGATAACCCAATTTTGCCAAATCACCACCAAACACATTCAATTCACTGGTAATGCTAAAACTACTAAAGCGATTCACTGGCTTTTGAACAAATATTCCTTTCTTGTTTTTTTCAATTGTTTCAGCATCTGCATTTGATGGTTTTGCCGAAACCCCAAAATCACCAATTAAATATATGCTCTCAATTTCTGTGCCATAGCGTTCTTTAGCAATATAGCTATTAGAAATAGGTGCCTTGTATTTCAAATTAAATACAATATTATTTTTGCCTTTAACTAATAAATTTTTTAAATCACTTTTACGAAAAGTCTGATCGCGATAAAAACCATCATTTATAAAGGAATAATTTTTACCATTAACCTGAATAGATGAAAATAATTGTGGTTGTTCAACTACCAATGAACATGCAACAGGTATGGATTCAATGTTAACGAGATATCGTAAACTTAAGTCTCCATTGTATTTTTCTGATGTAAGACGTTCATGTATTCCAATAACTGGTTCTGGTGTGCTATATTTTTTACCACCATCGGTTGAGTATTCAGCAAAATCGAGCGTAATAGCATTGGGGTCAAGTCTCTTGCCATTCCAGTTACCGCCTAGTACGGCCAATATGTTTTCGTTAACGGCAAGTCTATATAATTTTTCGGGCTTTGCTTTCGCTGATGCTTTTCCTGTAGTGATAATGTATGTTTGTGAAGGGGCTAATTGAATTGAATAGTAACCATTATCATCTTTTCGCAATCTCATATAGGATCCGTCAATAGGATCCCACAAAACAATATCATCTTGTTTTTTAGTAAAACCTAAATTGCAAAATAAGGTTCTTAGTCGTGATGTGTTTGAAACTTGAATGATCATCCCATCGTCAACAAGCCTGCAGGAGCTATAAATGCTCTCATTACCATCGCCTCCAATAATGAATGGTGAATGGTTATGTGACTCTAGTATATTTGATATTTCTGATGTTGAGCTTAAATTTGAATTGCTTTTTAACCAATTAAGCTGGCCTAAATCGCTCTTCCCATTAATGAGTTTTGGATATGAATCAACAATAATTATTGTACCGCCTTGTTTCTTAAATTTCTGTAATAAGTTTAAAGTGGTTTCTCTGATGGTAAGCATCGTTGGAAGAATCACTGTCTTGTAATTCATGCTCCCAATAACAAGATTTCCAGAAATAACATTTCCGGTGTCAGCTAAAATTTGCTCATCTCCTAAATCGAAATTGTGATGCCCTTCCATAAGTTTCTCAAGAATCTTTAAATAGGTTGCATCGCATGAGTTATTTGCTGATTCAATATAGGCTGATTCAAGGGGAACCATAACAAGTATATCATTCGCTGGTTTTCCTATGGTATTTACATAGCATAAACGAGCGGTATAATCTTCAATAATTTTATTGTAACTCCAATAAGGTTGTGCCCATGTAAATGTTGGTGGATAATCACGTTTGCGCTCACCCTTCATGCTGTAGAGCGAGAGGTGTGGGCATATAAAATTAATACCATTTATGGTGTGCCAATCAACAATCCATTTGCGATCTTCAAAGCTCATGTTTTGTCCGCTAACACCAAATGCCTCGCTAATTCTTCGTTCTATACCATATTGGTTGGCAACGCTTGACAAACCTTTTGCGCCATTCAAATCACCGTTAATGCGCAAAAACAAATGATCAATGCCTGGCATTTGCATATGACGGTATTGTGTCATTATATTACCAGCACCGTATGCTGCGCTTTTTGGTGACTCTTCTTCCCAGTAATGCCCAGTCCAAATGATATTGTTAGCCTTGCAATATTCGCCTATTTGCTTGCTGAAGCTTTCTTCAAAGGCATTGGCAATGGTTCTGTAATAATGAATACGAAAGATTTTATAATCACCAATGGTGTCAAAAAGTTCTGGGATACGTGAAATCATATCATACCCATGCTCTTGCTTAAAACGCTCTACAATAAGGGGAGAAAAGGTTTTCCTGTCTAGGTATATTGATCCATCATCTTGAGGATTAATCTGAGGTTCATCTGTAAATATGCCTTTAACTGTTTTTCCAAAATAGGATTTGTATCGTTTTGCATAACTGCCATAGGTAGTATCAATAAAAGCTTTTACAGCTGCGGGGTTCATAAGGTCAACCCAACATGTGCCATTATACCAAGCACTGCCCATGTACATCTTATGATCAATGTATTTGTATTTAGTATCAGAAAACAATAGTTTGTCGCCCGCTGGTACTGCACTGTCAATACTTATTTTTTGTAAACTATGTGCATGGTAGTCTATATTCATTCGTGGTACAATACCACCTGCAAATCCACTAGGCCACTTATCTTCATCATAGAACCAAGCATCCATTTTGAGTTCCTTTGTTCTATTTACCCCAGCATCCATGGCTTCCCACCAATCTTTACCTAAATATTCTGTTAATAGCCCAATGCGACTGTGTAAAAAAACACCGCCAAAACCAGCGTCACTAAAGGATTTTAGCTGCTCATGTATCACTGCTGTATCTAGCTCATCGTTTAGCGAGTAAAAGGGTACGGCTCTAAATTCTTTTTGGGGATTAAGAAACAATCGGGGATCGATATAGTTTGCTTTTTTATTGTTGCATGCCCATGTTAGTAACATGACTGCGGCTAACCATACTATTTTTTTCATAGGAGTCTTTTTATATCAATAGCTTAATAAATAAGCAACTGGCCAAGCTTAGTTGAGCAATTGCCGATTTTTCTCAAATTTAAGGGTTTATTTACAAATGCCGAGCAGAAATTTCTAATTTTGTGAGCATAAAATTTTGAAGAAATGAGTAAACCCGAGTTATTGATTGGTGCCGGAGTGCAAAATACGGTACGTGCATTGTATTCTCAAGAGGTTGATAGTAAGTTAATTCAATTGCAAAAGACCCGTAAGGAATTTGTAGGGGATATAACCCTTGTTGTTTTTCCTTTGGTTAAGATATCTAAAAAATCGCCTGAACAAACTGCGGCCGAAATGGGAGCTTGGCTTAAAGATACTATTCCCGAAGTTTCCGATTTTAATGTTGTTAAGGGTTTTTTAAATATTAGCTTGAGTTCTAATTATTGGAAGTTATTATTGATGAACGCTCGAATGAATCCGTTTTTTGGAACGATCAACAAAAATGAGAATGCTCGCACTGTGGTTATAGAATACTCATCACCAAACACAAATAAACCTTTACATTTAGGCCATATTCGTAATAATCTTTTGGGTTTTTCATTGGCTAAAATTTTAAAAGCGAATGGCCATAAAGTAGTAATGGTGAACTTGGTGAATGACCGAGGAATACATATTTGCAAATCTATGCTTGCGTGGCAAAAATGGGGCAATCAGACTACTCCCATAAAGGCGGGAAAGAAGGGCGATCATTTGGTTGGCGATTTTTATGTGATGTTTGATAAAGAATATAAAAAGGAAATTGCCGAATTAGTTGCTGGTGGAATGACTAAAGAGATTGCCGAGAAAGAAGCACCTCTTATTAAGGAAGCACAAGAGTTACTTCGTAAATGGGAAGCAAATGATGCTGATACAGTAGGTCTTTGGAAAAATATGAATGGGTGGGTCTATGAAGGTTTCGATGTAACCTATAAAACGATGGGTGTTATCTTCGATAAAATTTATTATGAATCTGAAACCTATCTCTCAGGTAAAGAAATTGTTCAGAAAGGATTAACCGATAATATATTCTTCCGCAAAGAGGATGGCTCAATATGGATTGACCTTACTTCTGATGGTCTCGATCAGAAATTATTATTACGCGGCGATGGAACATCGGTTTATATGACGCAAGATATTGGTACTGCTAATTTGCGATACGCCGACTATAAAATGGATGAGATGATTTATGTGGTAGGTAATGAACAAAATTATCATTTTCAAGTATTGAAACTCATCATGCAAAAGCTCGGATATAAATGGGCTGATCTGCTATATCACATGTCTTATGGCATGGTTGAGCTACCTGAGGGGAAGATGAAATCGCGTGAAGGCACCGTGGTTGATGCTGATGATTTGATGCATGAGATGATTGACACTTCTCGTCAGATGTCTGTTGAACTCGGGAAACTCGATGGATACTCAGATGTAGAGAAAGAAAATATTTATCGCATTATTGGTCTTGGTGCTTTGAAATATTTTATCTTAAAAGTTGATCCAAAGAAAAATATGACTTTTGACCCAAAGGAATCTATTGATTTTAATGGCAATACTGGCCCGTTCATTCAATACACACATGCACGTATTCGCTCTTTATTATTAAAAGCAGCCGAGCAGGGTATTACAACTAGTAATGGTTTTAATGCAAAGGTGGCTGTGAATCAATGCGAGCGAGAGTTACTCATAACCATTCAAGATTTTGCTACTGCTGTAATTGATGCTGGTACAAATTTCAATCCAGGAGCTATTGCAAATTATACCTATGAATTGGTGAAAGTGTACAATCAATTTTATCAGGAAAACCAAATTTTAAAACACGAAGATAAGGATATTGTTCTTTTCCGCCTCTGCGTTTCTGAAATGGTTGCCAATGTAATTCGTAGTGCGATGGATATGCTCGGAATTGAGGTGCCAGAACGTATGTGATTTTGATTTCTGGTGAGCTGATTAAAGATAATTCGCTTACTAAGTAGTATTGAAGAGAATGTGGTCGCTGTGTATGAACGAAGGCTAATAGGACACAGAGTTTTCCGCCGCCGGCGATGTTCCTATAATTGATGATTTATAATTTACCCGCACATTCTTAAAGGGCTTATAAAAACAGATCACTTTAATAAATGCGATATTAAATTGCTTGTATGATGTTTAATGTGTTATTATTCAGGTTTTTAATTTAAAAACAGGATTTGTAATTCTTTAAACTTTCTTCTTTAAACTTTCTTTCTCTTTCCCTATCTTTGCCATCTAAAACTAAAATTCATGTTCGAAAATTTATCAGATCGTTTAGACAAATCCTTTCGTATATTAAAAGGAGAATTCCGTATTACTGAAGTTAATGTTGCTGAAACGGTAAAAGAAGTAAGAAAAGCTTTATTAGATGCCGACGTTAACTATAAAATAGCCAAGAGTTTTACCGATAGTGTAAAGGAAAAAGCCATTGGTCAAAAAATAATGGCTGCGGTAAAACCCCGCGAAATGCTTGTTAAAATAGTACATGATGAGCTTACTACTTTAATGGGCAGCCAGTGGACCGATATTTCAACAAAAGCTAGTCCTTCCGTTTTACTTTTGGCTGGTTTACAAGGTTCAGGTAAAACAACTTTTGCAGTAAAAATTTCTCGTTATTTAAAAGCAAAAAAGAGTAAACGAGTCTTGCTTGTGGCTTGCGACGTTTACCGTCCAGCTGCTATTGAGCAGTTAAAAGTGTTAGCAGCTTCAATTGAGGTTGATGTTTATACTGAAGCAGGAAATAACGATCCTGTTAAAATTGCTAAGAACGCTATTAAACATGCTAGGAGCGAAGGCTATACTCAAGTAGTAATAGATACCGCAGGACGTTTAGCTATTGACCAACAAATGATGGATGAAATTGCTGCCATCAAAAAAGAAACTTCACCGGAAGAAATACTTTTTGTAGTTGATAGTATGACTGGGCAAGATGCGGTGAATACGGCTCGCGAATTTAATAATCGTCTTAATTTCGACGGAGTTGTACTTACCAAGCTCGATGGCGATACTCGTGGTGGTGCCGCATTAACAATTCGTGCCGAGGTTAATAAACCTATAAAGTTTGTTAGTACAGGTGAAAAGGTTGAAGCGCTTGATGTGTTTTATCCGGAACGTATGGCCGACCGTATTCTTGGTATGGGTGATATTGTTTCACTTGTTGAAAAGGCACAAGAGCATTTTGATGAAGAGCAGGAACGTCGTTTACACAAAAAGATTGCTAAGAATGAATTTAACTTTAATGACTTTATTGAGCAAATTGGCCAGATTAAAAAGATGGGAAACATCAAAGATTTGGCAGGCATGATTCCTGGAGTTGGCAAAGCAATTAAAGATATTGACATAGATGATAATGCCTTTAAAAATATAGAAGCTATTATTCATTCAATGACTCCTAAGGAAAGAGAAACCCCTGACATCCTAAATGGCAACCGACGTAAACGTATTGCTACTGGCAGCGGTACAAATATTCAGGAGGTAAACCGACTAATAAAACAGTTTGAAGATACACGTAAGATGATGCACAAAGTTGCCACGGGTAAAGGCCTTGGCGCTATGATGAAAAATATGTCCATGAAATAAATCATTATCCTAGTTTTAGTTTCTCATCCAAGTTTTCTGTTAAGTTAATGCAACAGCTAAAGTTTTAAAAACGAATTGCTAATAAATAATAATTTTTAATATGAAACTCATTGACGGAAAAACCATCTCTGATCAAATAAAACAAGAGATTGCCATAGAAGTGGAAGCCCTAAAATCTAATGGAGGTAAAATCCCTCATTTGGCTGCTGTTTTGGTTGGGCATGATGGCGGAAGCGAAACTTACGTCGCTCACAAAGTAAAATCATGCGAGCAAGTAGGTTTTAAATCAACGCTTGTGCGTTTTGAAGATGATGTAACTGAAGCAGCTTTACTTGCAAAGGTTGATGAGCTAAATAAAGATAATGATATTGATGGTTTTATTGTTCAATTACCTTTACCAAAACATATATCAGAGCAAAAAGTTATTGAAGCAATTGATGCTCGAAAGGATGTTGATGGATTTCATCCTTTAAATGTAGGACGTTCTGTACTTGACTTGCCCGCATTTATGTCAGCAACACCTGCAGGTATTATGGAGTTGTTGAGACGCTATAATATTGAAACTAAAGGAAAACATTGTGTAGTACTTGGTCGTAGCAATATTGTTGGTAGGCCAATAAGTATTTTAATGTCACAGAAAACGAATCCGGGCGATGCAACGGTTACCGTGTTACACAGTCGTAGCGCTAACCTGAAAGAAATTTGTCGCACAGCCGATATTATTATTGCTGCATTAGGTCGCCCTGAATTTGTTACTGCCGATATGGTAAAACCCGGTGCTGTAATCATTGACGTTGGTACTACTCGTGTAGCTAGCGATAAAACGAAAAGTGGTTGGAAGCTAACAGGCGATGTAAAGTTTGATGAGGTATCTCCAGCATGTAGCTATATAACCCCAGTACCTGGCGGTGTAGGGCCAATGACGATTGTTTCGTTGCTGAGAAATACATTGCTCGCTGCTAAGAACGAAATTTATAAGTGAGGCTGTTGGAATTAGGCTGTAGGCTTTAGGCTGTTGTGGGTTCAGTAATTGAATGTGATGGCTGGTCTTTCTTATGTTGAAGTCTTATTGCTCCTATATTCACAGGCTAACTTTGTTTTTTGTTTGCTTACACTGCAATTCCATTGCGAAATCTTGCAATAATCATAAAATCAAGTATTTGTAATTTGTTGTTTAGTAATAAATTATTAGTAACTAAAAGTTAGTAACTATTCGTTACTAAAATCTATTTTGTATATTTTACTTAACAATGAGTTATAAATATTGGGTATGAATAAGATTGAAAATCCATTCCTTATAAACAGCTATTTTACGCCTGAATTTTTCTGCGACCGTGAGGGAGAAACGCTTGAACTTTTATACAAATGCGAATAAATAATTAGTCCAATATTTGTTTAATGGTTTTTTTTATTATTACATATGGACTAAATAATAATTCACTATGTCAGCAGCAAAATTAGTTACAGTAAAAGAGTCTACAAAAGACCTAAAAGCTTTATTAAAATCATCATCATCTCTTGTGTTACCACGCATTATGATGCTTATTGAGTTAAAGAGATATTCAGAAACTGGTATTTCAAAGCGAGAATTAGCAGAGATAATAGGGGTAAATCATAACAGTATTCAAACCTGGCGTAATATGTACATGAAGGGAGGAATAAAAGGATTGATTTATTATAAAAAAAATGAAGGACGTCCGAAAATACTTACCAATATTGAGCATAAGGCTATGGAGATTAAATTAAAGGATGCGAACAATGGATTAAGGGGGTATGTGGAACTATTAAATTGGGTAGAAACAGAGTTTAATAAAACAATGAATTATAATACTTTATTAAAATACGCCAGTCGTGAATTTGGATCTAGTGTTAAGGTTGCACGTAAAAGCCATATTAAAAAGGATGAAAAACTAGTTGCCACTTTTAAAAAAACTTCAGTCAAATCTGCCAAAATGCCATTGAAAAAAGCAATCAGAAATTCAAAACCGTAAATCTTTATTTTCAAGATGAATGTCGATTCGGCTTATTCACTAAAAATGTAAAAGCACTTACAGCTAAGGGTGTGAAGCCTATTTGCCATTTCCAACAAGTATTTCAATCTACCTATTTATTTGGCGTTTTTTCTGCCATAACTGGGCATTCATTTTTGCTAGAATTTCCTTATTGCAACACCGAAACATTTCAATATTTTTTGAATGAATTTTCACTACAAAATCCAGATGAATTTAAAATAATGTTTCTTGATAATGGGGCTTTCCATAAAGCGAAAAAACTAAAAGTGCCGGAAAATATCATACTCATTTTCCTCCCTCCATATAGTCCAGAACTAAATCCAGCATAAAAAATGTGTGCAAAAATTAAAAGAACATTCACAAACCGCTTATTTTAAAACCTAAAAGAAATAAGTACATTTATTGAAGAGCAAGTGATGGCTTTAACTCTGTATGATATCAAATCCATTTGTTCCTATAAATATATTTTTTCAGATTCATATTGAGCTAAAGATTAAATCATTATGGTATTAAAGCGACTAAAGAATAATGTTTCAACTACAGTAACTGTTATACGCCGGATTGGAAAGACAGGACACATAAAGCATGTTTTTAGCCAATTACCAGGAAACACCATTAAAGTATATATTGATCTGCTACCTACAGAAAAGGTAAGTGATTTTAACAGTACACTATTAAAGGCTATTGCATGTGCTGTTGATGAAAATAATACTACGGAAAAATTTTTGGACCTTTATAAAGCAATTACGTCCGGTTATTAGCTACGATTCATTTACAGGCGTACCTCAAGTTTCGGTTAGTGCCGATACTTAACAAGCGAAAAGTGATTTGCAAGCTGCACTCGCTATGTTAGAATCATTAAACACGAAAATTGTAATTGCAATAGATGAGTTTCAGCAAATACTAAATTACCCAGAGAAAAATTTTGATAACTGGTTGCGCACGGTGATGCAGGAAATGAGCAATACAGTCTTTATTTTTTAGGGTAGTAGGCAACATTTAATGAATGAAATGTTTTCAAATGCCCAGCGTCCTTTTTACCGTAGTACCCAATATCTTAAGTTAGATAAAATATCGGCATTAAAGTATAACGAATTTATTATTCGCAATTTTAATAGTCATAAAAAAAGCATAAGCGAGCAATTTGCAAATTTAATTATTGAATGGACTGGGCGTCATACTTATTATACCCAGGTACTGTGCAACCGTATTTTTTCATTAACCGTTAAATCGGTTAATGAAGCGCTATTAAAAAATGCGATGTGGAAATTACTAAAAGAACAGGAAACGTTTTTTTTTAGATATCGCAGCCTATTAACGGCACATCAATGGAACACACTCAATAACCCCACACTCCATCCCACCTATTTGCCTTCAGCTTATTTCCAAAATCAATCCATCATACCCCAGCATCACATTTGCAGGTAATTCTTTACTCACCTCGTCATGTAAACCCATCTGATGGCTCATGTGCGTTAGATACGCATGCCTTGGACATACTTCGCGTATGAGCTCTAATGCCTCTGCTAAACTGAAATGCGACACATGTTTCTTTTTTCGTAATGCATCCACAATAAGATATTTTACTCCAATTAGTTTTTGTTTTTCTTCCTCTGCTATATAATTTATATCGGTGAGATAGGCAAAATCATCAATTCTAAATCCAAGTACCGGTAATTGGTAATGCATGCCCCGTAAGGCCTGTATGCGTATTCCTTCTATTTCAAAATCGTTTGTTGTAATTAAGTGTACCAGAAGTTCGGGTACGCCCGGATATTTTTTATCGCTAAACGCGTATGCATAAATCAGCTTCAACTCATCAACAACTTTTTGTTCAGCATAAATATTAAAAGGCTTTTGATCTTTAAAGTTAAATGCACGAATATCGTCCAAGCCTGCAATATGATCGCGATGTGCATGTGTAAAGAGTATGGCATCTAATTGTTTTACTTTCTCGCGTAGCATTTGCATTCTAAAATCAGGACCACAATCTATTAAAAACACCTTCCCGTTTTTTTCAATGAGTAAACTACTACGAAAGCGTTTGTCTTTAGGGTTGCTAGATTGACATACTTCGCACTCACATGCTATAATGGGCACTCCTTGTGATGTTCCGGTTCCTAAAAATGTGACTTTCAAATTGTTTTTTTAATAAGATTAAAATAGATCAATTTGCTGTTTAATAATGCATCAGTAAATGAATTTTAACAGCCGACTTATACCAAATATAATAGATTTTAACGATTCTTCCAATTTCAATAAAAATCAATTGCTTACTAGCACTTTAGCAATAAATAATTTTTACCCAAAAAATCAACACCCCCTATTTGGCCTATGGTCCTTACTTTAAATAGTGAAGTAGAGCATCGTTTATTCATTCGCCGTAGGGCTCACTAAATTTAGTGTTCTTCATAAAAGCAAGATCAAAAAAGCAAAAAAAAACACCGAAACATAGGTTTCGGTGTCTGCCTTTTAAAGCTAATGCTGTATTAGAAGTTTCTGTTGTATCCGCCTCTGTCACCACCACGGTTATAACCGCCACGATCGCCGCCACGGTCACCACCACCTCCACGGTTAAAACCGCCACGGTCGCCACCACCACGGTTGAAACCACCGCGTGATCCACCTTCACCACCTGAGGTTTTAGGTCTAGCTTTGTTAACTACCATGGGTCTTTCCATGAATTCTTGTTCGTTCAGTTTTTCAATGGCTGGAGTTTCGTCTTCTTCGTTAGCCATTTCAATGAATGCAAAACCTCTTGGTCTGCCTGTTGCAATGTCCTTAACGATTTTTACCGAACGAACTTCACCAAATCCCGAGAAAAGTTCTTTTACTTGCTCTTCACTTGCTTTGTGATTGAGATTACCTAAATAAATTGTCATAAATAATAATAATAAATTAGTGATTAAAGTGATGGATAATGTAGACTGAAATCAGAAACCATGACCCAATTGTTTACAAATGTAGTATTATTGAGTTAATTACTAATCTTTTTACCTTTTTTTTATAAAATAGTTGAAAACTCATTTTTTTTGTCTTTTTTGATTCAAGTAATTTACTATCAAAGCTTACGGGTGTAAAAATAGCTGGATGAATTTTTAATAATATCGGCTCTATTTGGATGCCAATGGGTTAGTATTGTTGCAAACCCTCCCTTTTTTATCTCAAAAGTCTGTTTTTCAGTTTTTGCCTCAAAACGATAGGTTTTTCCGTCAATGGTTTTTATACATATAGGTAGTTGAAATCCTTCTTGTACACCCACCCATTGATAGCTGAAAATCAAAGCGCTATCACTATTGTTTTCAGTACTATATTCCAAAACGGGTAGCTGAGTGTCGTATAGAAATTTATTATAAAAAGGATGCAGGTCGAGTCCTACATATTTATTTGAATAATTGATGAAGTCATCTGTAGTAAGTGCTTTAAATCTATTGTCAATCTGAAAATTATACATCAAACCATAAAACAAACTATCATTATTAAGTAGGCAACGTAGGTTATCTAATAGTGCGGTTCCTTTCATATAAATATCTCCCCCAACAAAACTTTGTTCGTTTACATCTCTGTTTCCAACCATGGGGTAAATGTTGAGTATATCATCAAAATTGCGTTGCAATTCATATTGATATTCATTATATCCAAACTTATTCTCAATAAACATGAGCTCGGCATACGATGCAAACGCTTCATGTAGCCACACGTCTGCCATATCATAAGCGTTTGTTGAATTGCCCCACCATTCATGTGCCGCCTCATGAACAATTATCGGATCGTATTTTTTATTTCGGTAGTTACGCGAGCTATCTTCACCAAATGAGTATCCATATGCAATGGCACCCTGATGTTCCATCCCAGCATAAGGTGCTTCAACTTGCCCAAAACCATCGTTGGCATAAGGATAATCGCCAAAGGCTTTGTTATAAAAGTCAATCACTTCAAGAGTTTGTTTAAAATAACTTTGTGCTTTTTCAAAATGATTGGGTAACACATAATAATCAACCATCAATTGTTTCCCGTTGCGCGTTAATAGTGAATCGCGAATGTTTTTATAGTTGCCCCAATAAAAAGTTACATTGTAATTATTTATAGGATAGCTAACGAACCAATTATAGCGAGTGTACAACGCATCGGCTTTTTCAATACCTCTGAGATTTCCATTACAAATTACGGGTAACTTTCCGGGCACTTCAATAGCTATGCGCATTGAATCGGGTTTGTCTGACAAATGATCTTTGTTTGGCCACCAAGAGCTAGCTCCGTAATGCTCACAACAAACGCTTGCCCACATATTTTTATCTTTGTCTTTGCTCCACACAAAACCGCAAACCCATGGCGGATTAGCTGCAATTCGTGGCTTGCCGTGGTATGTAATTTTAATGGATGCTGTTTGTTTCGCTTTAAGTAGGCTTGGTAAATTAATAAGTATGGCGTCAAAATATCGCGTATAATCACACTTTATTCCATTACTTGTTATTGAATCAATAATGTATTGTTTGAATAAGTCAACCTGCATAACCTGAGCATCGCTTATCATTTTAAAATGTATAACATTACTACCCGATATACTTTTCTTCGATGGATTTATGCGTACATTTAAATCATAAAATAGTACATCGTAGCAACTTCTTTCTTTTAAAAGTGCTCCCCGAAGTGTATCCGCAGTTGAATAATAAGGACGAAGGTTTGCTGGGTTAATTTTTTGTTTTGGGTAGTATCTTTTTTGAAGGTATTTGTTTGCTATTTTTTGGTCGCAATAATAATGTACAAAGCTTTTTGCTTGCTTAACTTTTTTTGTGTTTGCTTGTTTGAAATCGCTACAGCTACCAGGTACATCGCCCGATAGGAGTTTAGCTAATGCTCTATTATAATATAAGTCGCCAAAGTTTGGGAATACGGGTTCTAAGCGATTCAAATTATCAATTACCCCCGAATAGTTACCGCCCTCGTAATAGTCTATACTATTATTCCATAATTCGAGCGATGTCTCTTCCGTTTTTCCTTGCCCTTGTAATGAAAACTGAAATACAATACAAAGCAATATTGCTAAATAAACTTTATACATATATAGAAGTGTATTTTTGATGAATAAATATTTTTTTGATTCTACACAATCATACACCTCTGCGTCCTAATCATAAAATTAATATGCGATTTTTCTTTAACAAAAATCAGAAAATATTTAAGAGGTGTACAATTATTCAGTATCAATTATTTTTTTACTCCAATTTAATGAACATCTCAACCGCTACTCCCCTCAAAACTCAAGCCCTCAACTCTGCGGCGGCAGATCATCAATCCATCTCCTCCGTAATAATACATAATAATACTGAATATAAGCTCATTGCCATTTGTAAAGATTTTAACAAACACTTTTTTTTAGCTTTTACCAGCATTTCATATTATTTTTGTACTTTAATCATCAAATTAAAAATATTATGACAAAACGATTATTACTGCTAACACTATTTTGTACAACAATAGCCTCAGCTCAAAAACTTGAGTTATGGCAGGCTAAGTTTCCAACACGTATCTCTAGTGATGGAGATGCAAAGTATTCGTATACTGTAAACCCACAAAATAAAAAAGAAATACGACAAGGCGCTTTTACCTATACATTACGAATTACAAGAGATTTTGCAAAACTTAATCAAGATGTAAAAGGCAATTATGTAAATGGTTTTAAAGAAGGATATTGGCAGAATAAAGTTGTGATTCGCGATTTTAAACCATCTGGGAGCAAACAAGAAAGTTTTGAAACAGGCTCCTTTTCTCTCAGCAATGGATACCTTGATGGTATGCCCTATGGTAAATGGGTGTATAACTATAATATTAAAGGACGTAAAACTCTTTCTGTACAGGCCGATCGAGTTACTTGGGGTAAATATACCGCCGCCGATCTTCGTCATATCGCATTTAATTTGAATAATGGTCTTATGGTCGATTCTTTTTCTATTGAAACGCCAAACCTAACTGTATTTGGACAACTTACCTATACTGGCCTATTGGATGGCGATTGGTACATTCGTCGAGGCGATATTCAAGAAATTGAAAGCTATATGAATGGTTTTCTTATTAAATATGAAAAACGTGATGTTAAGAGGGATGTTCTTCTTGATTCAATAAATAATCAAGCACTTTACGATCAACGTGTGCTTAAAATAGAGGAATTCATTAACAGCGATCCTGCTAAACTGAAACTATTAAACTTTGCTCTCGACACCATTAGTCTTTTAGCCGATAATACCAACTCCTACACCAAAGTATTACATTCATATATTTTTGACAACGATTATTTTCTGTTTTCCGAAGTAGAAGGTGCACGAATTAATAATGATCAAATAAAAGGGCTTTCAAAAGTCGTAATTGTTAATCAGGCCACTGATGCAGAGAAAGTAAAAATTAAACAAATACGCGATCTCTCATCGCAAATCTCCAACATTCATACGGAGATGATTAAATACACACAAAATACGACTTCATTTGATGAGCTTGAGAACATTATGAAAATACTTTTTTATTATCGTAAAGTAGGAGAGAAGTATAATTGTTTAACGGATATTTATATCAGTTCAGAGGATATGATTACAGCAAATAAACAGGCTAACAATGCCTGTAAACAAACAGTATCATTGACCGAAACCATTCCGCAGTTCAAGAGTAGGGGCGAGGCACTCGACTTTTTTATTAGTGACCTCACAGACCGTAAAATAAAGGCCGAAGCATTCAAAATTAGAATAAAGGAAAAACTAGTGCCACAGAAAAAATAGTTGAAAAAAAAGAGCCCATTGGGCTCTTTTTTATTATTCTTCTTTCTCTTGTTTCGATTCGTAATCTTTCAATAGTTTCTCCTGTAAATCACCAGGTACCTGCTGGTAATCGGCAAATTTCATAGTGTACATTGCACGCCCACTCGTTAACGAATTTAAAGCTGTTGAGTATTTATTTAATTCAGCCAAAGGAATTTTTGCGTTAATAATTTCAAATCCTGAATCGCTTGACATGCCCTGAACCATTGCCCTTCGCCCCTGCAAATCGCTCATTACATCACCCATCTTTTCTGATGGAACATAAACCTGAACATCATAAATGGGTTCTAGAATTTTTGGTGCCGCTTTTTTAAAGGCTTCTTTAAAGGCATTTCGGCCAGCAATTTTAAATGATATTTCATTTGAATCTACCGGATGCATTTTGCCATCATATACCGATACTCTAATGTCGCGTGCATAAGAGCCCGTTAAAGGACCTTCTTCCATTTTTTCCATCAACCCTTTCATAATGGCAGGTAAGAAGCGTGCTTCAATACTTCCACCAACAATACAATTGTAGAATACGAGCTTACCGCCCCATGGCATCACGTGTTCTTCTTTTCCTCGCACACTCACTTTCTGTTCTTTCCCATCTATCTTATACATCGTTG
>JBBRXJ010000072.1:0-19391 GCA_038248505.1 Bacteroidales bacterium | reverse complement strand
GTGCTCTCTACATGAAAGTTCATCAGGAAATCGCTGAGAAAAATTTAATATATTCATATCTTCTTTTTCTTGCGAAACTATCTGATTGATACGTCAAAACGTGTCGGAGGTGTATGATAATGCAGAATCAATAAATAATTTATCAGATAATCGAAATCCTTTGTTGACTAGTTTAAGAATTACACTTATAACATCCTTAATTAATCCCTTATTGCTGGCAAGGAGTAATATGCCAACGGTCCCAATAATCTTTATATCGAAAGATTTTGCAATATTACGCCCCTTTATTTCGTCTATTATTAAAAGAGAATCAGGAATCTCAATTGCTAGTGCAATTGAACTTGACTCACCCTTATCCAAACGATTCTCTATCTCTGCTTGTTTAACTTTGTCTTTAACTTGAAGTATAATAATCCAATCAGGCAAATTACCTCCAAACTCTTCTTTTACTTCTGTAGTAACTATTATCTCACCATATAAATCTTATAATATATGTAGTAATCCAATAATACTAAGAGCTATCAGGCAGCGAGTATCAGATATAATTATCTTATCCATTTATATACTGATCAATATCTTCTCCAAATATAGAAACACCATATTTTCCTACATTTTCAAGAAATTCTCTTTTAGTAATACCTGCAATATCGGCAGCCTGTCCAGATGACATAATACCTCTCTCAAATAAATGAGCAGCTAACTGCATCTTAACATCTATCTCATCAAATGAATCGGATATATTTAACGTTAAAGTTTTCATAATCAGTTTTTTAACATTATATAGAAAGATACTCAAATTGAAGGATATCCTTATAGCAGCATTCCATTTTGTTTGCTGCTAACTCAGTACTAAATCCAAATAAACGATTTTTTCTAGCATACAAAGAACACGCTCCCATGCATTACTTGTATTTTCATCTAGTGTTTAATTACCAAAGAATATGAAGGCTGAATAACCGTTTATATTTAGTAAGATATGTATACTACAAATTAAATATTATTAGGTATTTGTTTTAATACCATTTAAACAATTAATTTGATTTGAATTTATTTTATTTTTTAAAAGAATATAGTTATTTCTTACATCTGTTTGTGAATATGTTCTTGGGTGAAACAAATGAAAAACAATGGCTTTATTTTTTATTGTTTTTCTTGTTAAACCTAAGGAAAAAAGTCGCCATTCAATATCAACATCTTCACCAACGCCTGCTTTAATATAGTCCTCATCAAAACCATTAATTTCAAGCAGGTATTTCTTTTTAATGCCCCAATTACGACCAACGAGTCCTCTGTTTTTTACTGCTAATGGGAATAGAGGCCAATAAATACTTTCTTTTATTTTTTTAGTGTCAGTTAGAAGAAGTGACAAAAAGTTTAATTTCTTTAGAGTCATTTTTTCTTTTATGTCGGCTGAAATTTGCTCTGTTAACATTACGCTCCTACCAGAAAGAAAGCAATCATCTTTTAAATTTTTAATGTATTCTTTAACAAAATGTCTGTTTGGAATACAATCTCCGTCAATAAAAGCAACAAGTTCTGTATTACATTTTAGCAGAGATTTATTGAGCATCATATTTTTCCTAAAACCCTGATCTTTTTCTTGATGAACATGAGTTATAGTATATTTATATAAATGGCTATTCTGATTTAAAAACAAGATGGTTTCTTCGTTATAATCGTCTTCTGATAGAATTACTTCAAATTCATTATTACTTTGAAAATTTAGAGCCAAAAGAATAACTTTTAAGTTATCAATGGCTTTATAATATGAAATAATTACGGTTAACTGCATTATATATAAAACGGTTTATGATTCGGTACGTTTTTTTCTAAGCAATTCAAGTTCAATGCCTGCTACCTCCCATCGTTCAATTTCTTTTTTGAGATCGTTTTTTAATTTTTGGTAATGCTCTATCAGACTAGTAATTTCTGACGATGCTTGTACTTCTGGATCAAGGAAACGTTCATCTAATGCTTTAATTTCTTTTTCAATACTTGCTATTTTCTTTTCGAATGTTTCTACATCATTTTCGACTTTACGAAGTTCTTTATCAAATAATTTTCTTTGTGCATATACTATTTTATTATCTGGAGCTAAAGATTCTACAGGTGTTGTAATTGCGTGTTTTTCTTGCTTAGGGACATTCACAATGGGAGCTGTTTTTTTAGCAACAACAACAGCTTGAACTTGCTGTGCTTTTCGGCGTTTAAGGAATTCCCAAATATCTCCAATATTTTCTTTTATTTTTTTATCTCTAAATTCATGCACTTTAGTAACTAAACCCGACAAAAATTCACGATCGTGAGAAACGATAATTATACTCCCATCATAAGCCATGAGAGCTTGTTTAAGAACATCTTTTGAGCGCATATCCAAGTGATTAGTTGGCTCATCAAGAACGAGTAAATTGTATGGTTTTAAAAGAAGTTTAGCTATGGCTAATCGTGAGCGTTCTCCCCCCGACAATACTTTTACTTTCTTGTCCACATCATCACCTCCAAAAAGAAAGGCTCCAAGAATGTCTCTTACTCTAGCACGAATATCACCTACCGCAATATCATCAATGGTTTGAAGCACAGTACGACTTTCATCAAGTAACTCATCTTGATTTTGGGCAAAGTACCCAATATTTACATTATGCCCTAATTTAAAATCGCCCTCAAAGTCAGTTTCACCCATGATAATTCTCGACATGGTAGTTTTACCCTCACCATTACGCCCAACAAAAGCAACCTTTTCGCCACGCTCAATAATTAAATCACAATTTTTAAGCACTTGATGTGAGCCATAAGATTTTGATACTTCTTTCGCTTCAGCAACAATAGTGCCTGAACGTGGTGCTGGCGGAAATCTTAAGACAATTGAGGATTTATCTTCTTCTTCTATTTCAATTCGATCAACTTTATCGAGTTGTTTTATGCGTGATTGCACCTGTATTGACTTAGATGCTTTGTAACGAAAACGATCAATAAATTCTTCTGTCTTTTCAATCATTTTTTGCTGATTCTGATAAGATGCAATTTCATGCATACGGCGTTCAGCTCGTTGAATAAGATATTTGGAGTAAGGAACTTTGTAGTCAAAAATCTTACCCATTGATATTTCAACAGTACGCGATGTTACATTATCAAGAAAAGCTTTATCATGTGAAATAAGAATGAGAGCCCCACGGTAATTTCGCATAAACTCCTCCATCCATTCAATAGATTCTATATCGAGATGGTTTGTAGGCTCATCAAGCATTAAAAGATCTGGCATTTGTATGAGCAACTTCACCAGCTCAATACGCATACGCCAACCGCCACTAAATTCGCGGGTTGGACGATTAAAATCAGAGGTTTTAAACCCCATACCTAGAAGCGTTTTTTCTATTAACTCGCTCCTATCTGCATCCCCTAATAAGTGAAGACGTTCTGATGCATGCGTCATTTGCTCAATAAGATCGAGATAGCTTTTTGTATCATAATCGGTACGTATATTAAGCTGTTCGTTCAACATTGCAATTTCATCATGCAATTGGTTGAGTTCATCAAAGGCTTTGTCAGCTTCCTTATATACGGTACAATCATCAAGGATAATCATATGTTGTGGAAGATATCCGACGGTAATTCCTGAAGGAAGTACTATCGTTCCTGATGTTTGTTTTTGTTTTCCTGACATGATCTTGAGCAGCGTACTCTTACCCGCTCCATTTCTTCCAACGAGACCTATTCGGTCGCGAGGATTCACCATAAAAGAAATTTCGTTAAACAGCTTTGAGCCGCCAAACTCCATTGTTACATTGTTAACTGAAACCACGTTTTTTAAGATTTATTTTTTCCTTTGCTGTGTTCATATCCACTCTGAATACCAAATACTACAGGCTTTTTATTAAGATCGGGCTTTTTATGACGCCACTCGGTAACGGTTTTTGTTAATATCATCTCTGTGTCGAGTGATATATCACATGCTATACATACTAAGGTTGATGGAAAACAGGTCTCGAGAATATCTTCAAGCATATTCTGACTTCTGTAAGGTGCTTCAATAAAAAATTGCGATTGTCCTTCAATCGTACTTCGTTTCTCCAATGATTCTATACGCTCTCTGCGTTCTGGTCCTTTAACGGGAAGGTATCCGCTAAAAGCAAAATTCTGGCCATTTAAACCCGATGCCATTAGTGCCATTATTATGGAGGATGGACCTGGCAAAGGTACCACTTTAATTTTATCTTCTTGAGCCATACGAACAATAACAGTTCCTGGATCAGCTACACAAGGTACTCCTGCTTCTGAGAGTATAGCAACATCATGTCCTTCGCTTATTACATTAAGAAAAGAACAATACTCTTCAGGTTTTGTATGCTCGTTAAGTACATAAAACTGTATTTCATCAATTTGTATGTCTCTATTTACCAATTTAAGCCACCGACGGGCTGTACGTAGCTCCTCAACAATGTAATGCTTTATTCGTGTGGTTATTTGACGCACTGCAGGCGCTAATACCATATCAACATTGCTTGTGCCTAATGTTGATGGGATGAGATAAAGGGTACCATTCATAATCAATTATTTTGGGCAAAAATAATAAAAAGCCGCAAGGATGAGCTTGGATTAGAGTTTTAATTCTGTAAAATTTGGTATAATGAACGCTATTAAGATTATTTGAGATTAGCCTTCTTATTTATTTAATGTTAGGGAGAGAAAATTATGAGTATAAAATACAAACATTTTATAAGGCTAAATCTATATGATTCTCTATAATTTTACACAAATAATGTTTTAAAAATCATTGCGCTTTTTTGTTGTGAATTGACTGAAATTTTTAATATATTTGGTGTCGCAACAACCTTCATCACATGCTATTCAATAGTTTCACCTACAATCCTTATCCTCCGTGAATCCCCGTCTGACCGAACGGGCATGAGTTCGACTTAATAATTTCATTCATTATTGTTCTTAAAATTATAGTCTCACTGAATAAATATATTGGTGAAACTTTATTATCCTCATTTTTTCAGAAAGACTGTGCTTCTTATTTTTCTTTTTTTCATAAAAACCAAAAAATGTTTTTTGTCTAACTTTTGGGATGCAGTTCAGTATGGCTTGCGGTAATTTTATCGAAATTTATTGTTTTTGGAAGTACGAAAGACCTAAGGAGTGAGGCATAATTAAAGTCCTACCGTAGTCTAGTGTTTTTATTTTTCTTTGAAGTTTCAGATGAAATAGCAAGAAGATCCTTATCAATACTTATTCTGATGTATTCTTTTTCAATCCAGGTGCCGCAACATCAATAGTGAAGGCCTCTTTATTTTCGGTAATATTTAGCGCTGGCAGGTTATTCCTATTAATATTTTAAAAATGCTGTTAGAATGGCTGTTCTAGTTTTTAGACTTACTATCTGTCAATTGTTTACGTAGCGTAGCCAATTGCTTTTGGAGATTCTCTTCGCGCCGAACAAAATCTTCTTGTGTTGCTTGTAGTTCTTCCATATTTTGACGCATTTCCTCTTCCTTTTGTGCCATTTCTTCGGCTTGTCTTTGGGTGGTTGAGAGTAATGCAGAAGTATTCATGGTAGTTTTAACAGATGCTAATGTTGATGCAATACTTTCGGCCAAGCGTTTTACAAAATCAATTTTGTATTGTTCAATTTCTTTAAAAGCGGCAAGTTCAATAACACCGTACACTTTATCATTTGTAATAAGCGGAATAATAAGGATACAGCTCGCTTTTTCTTCTCCTAAACCTGATGAAATACTCATATAATCATCAGGAATATCCGTAAGATAAATCATTTCACTCTCGGCAAATGACCGACCTATTAGTCCGACGCCCATATTAATGCGCTTTTCATAAGCCTTACGTTTACTATATGCGTAGCAAGCCATTAATTCAATATATGCCTCGCTATCGTCTTTATCATTCACTATAAATAAACCACCTTGTTGAATATTCATATACTTCACTAAATTGCTAATGATGTTATATGATAATTCCGGTAAATCGTCATTATTTTTTCGAAGAATATCACTATAAAGTGCCAAGCCGTGGGCTGCCCAATTACGCTGATCGTCTTCATTTTTACGACGTGCATCTTCCTCACCAGCTTTTTTTAAGTTCTCCCGCATGCTTATTAAAGATAAACCTAGCTGATCTTCTTCACTTAAAGGGGTAAAATCTGAATTAAAATTTTCCTTCCCTATCTCATGTGCGAACAGGGAGATATTTCGTATTGCAATAATAAATTCATTTAAGGCAACAGCCATTTCGCCAATTTCGTCATTGCTTTCTTTTATAGTACCATCCGTGATAACTCCTCTGCTCATATCATTAAGCACATTTTTCATATAATTTATAGGAACAACCAGCGTACGAGTTGTAATCATACCAATTATAATAGAACTTAATAGTAAAATAATACCCATTAAAATAATAATTTTTTTGAAATTATTAAACGACTTAACCATATCAATACGAGCTTCAGCAACTATTTTGTCTTGCTCCTCTATAAGTTTTGATAATCGTTTTAAAACATTATCGGTGTAAAACATTATTTCACCACCTTCTTCAACCATGGGCTGTACCTCAAACATAACCATTGGGTCGTCATAACTTTCAAAAGTACTTAGGCGATCCATCAATATTTTTTGGTAAACAAAAAGAGTATCGCGAATGGTAGCCTTTATTGCCTTATATCTTCTCTGCTGATCCTTATTACTCCATTTCTGTACAATTTCTTCCATCTCTTCTTCGAGTTTTGGATAATCTTCAGCATGTAGATTTATTAGTTTTGCTTTATCAGGCGTATTAGGAGATTGCTCAATATATACCCAGTTTTTTATTAGGAGTTTTGAATTATTAATGAGGTCATATAAAGTACCTAAATAGGCTGCGGAAGGCGCATAAACATTGGTTATTTTCTCATTTACTTTCTGACTTTTATTCAGTGTAATAAAAGTAAGTAATGAATTAATCATAAGTGCAACAGTAAGAATACCGAAGCCAACTGTAAGTTTACGCGCTATTGTGAAACGAAATCTCAAAACAGATATTTTTATGTAATATTATACCAAATGGCTTGTTATTATAACGATTGGCTAATTTAAACAAATATTTTCAAACATACTATATGTATTGTGAGATTCATTATAGCTTAACGCTTATATATTAGGGATAAGCGTTAATTGTATTAATTTGATATTTCTATATTATTTAACTAATTATGTCTAATCATACGACAGAAAACTGTAAAATAGAGATAATCAACATACTTATAAACATGATATTATACTTTAGCCCCTTGGCTAAATATAAATTTGTGAGACTTTAATTTCAGGAACAATAGTGAAAGATTTTTTAGTCGAACTCCTGCCCGTTCAGTTAGACGGAGATTCAGAGCAAATACTCAGCGGCAGAGAAGGGTCGCGGGGAGAAACCCGAGAATTCGCTTATATAAATGTAGCTAGATACGGCTCAAATATCATTAAATATTTCGCCCAATACAAAACAAATAAGCATAATGATCTTTATTATTTATTATGGGGTGTCAAAAGATATAATATCGCTACATTTTGTATAGTGTAATTTGATTAAAATATGTATTTTTATTCACTTAATATTTGGCAGCATATGGTTTAGTTAAAATAATTCTGTTTATATATGCATAACAGATCAATAAAATAATTAGGATGCAAAAAATAATTCAAAGTTTAATTGTTGCTTTTGTTTTAAACATAAGCATTAACTCACAAAGTATTGTTAATTATACCAATTCAGCTTTACCGCTTGAAGATCGTGTAGAGGCTATTTTGAAAGAACTCACACTAAAAGAAAAAGTAATGATGTGCCATGCGGTAGCAAAATTTAGTAGTGGTGGTGTTCCGCGATTAGGAATCCCTGAACTTACTATGGATGATGGCCCACATGGAGTGCGCGCTGAGGTATTAAGAGATAGCTGGAATGCGGCTGGATGGAATAATGATTCATGTACCGTTATGCCAGCCTTAACTTGCCTTGCTGCTACCTGGAATACCGATTTAGCAAAATTGTATGGCAACGTTATTGGTAATGAAGCTCGTTGGAGAAATAAATCTATAATGCTCGGCCCTGGCGTAAATATTTATAGAATTCCTTTAAACGGCCGAAATTTTGAATATATGGGAGAAGATCCGTATTTAGCATCACGCATGGTTGTTCCTTATATTCAGGGTGTACAAGAGAAAGGTGTTGCCTCCTGTGTTAAGCATTATATGGCCAACAATCAGGAATATATGAGAGGCAGTATAAATGTTGAAATGGATGATCGTGCCTTATATGAAATCTATTTACCTGCTTTTAAGGCTGCAATAATTGAGGCAAATGCACTGTCAATTATGTGTGCATACAATAAATTTAGAGGATCATACTGTAGTGAGAATGATTTTTTACAAAATCAAATTCTTAAAAAAGATTGGGGATTTAAAGGGGTCGTTATTTCTGATTGGGGTGCTGTTCATTCACCTAAATCTGCTATAAACGGCATGGATATTGAAATGGGAAGCCATCCTAGTAAATATAGTGACTATTATTTAGCTGATACTTTTTACCTAGCACTTAAAAAAGAGGATATCCCTATGTCGGTTGTAGATGATAAAGTGAGAAGAATATTGCGTGTGATTTTGCAAACCGCTTTAAAAGAAAACCGTCAATGGGGCGCATTTACCACAACAGAACATTTTGCAGCATCACGCAAAATTGCACAAGAAGGTATTGTATTACTAAAAAATGAAAAAGCGATATTACCCATTGATACTAAAAAAGTAAAAACAATTGCGGTAATTGGAGAAAATGCTGACCGTAAAATGTCATTAGGGGGTGGTAGCGCTGAACTAAAGGCAAAATATGAAATATCGCCATTGCAAGGTATTATAAATGCCGCTGGTAGTTCGGTTAAGGTGACCTATATACCTGGCTATGCAACTCGAAGGAATACCAATGCACAAAATGCTGTAGCGTTAGCAAAAAAATCTGATATGGTTATTTTTGTAGGTGGCCTAAATCACGATTACTTGGAAGATTGTGAAGGTGGTGATCGTTTATCGATGGATTTATTATGGGGACAGAATGATTTGATAGATCAGATTATGTCTGTTAATTCAAATACCGTTGTTGTTTTAATTAGTGGTAATGCAGTTGCCATGCCTTGGCTAAATAAAGTGCCTGCTGTTTTACAAGCATGGTATGCTGGTAGTGAGGCTGGTAATGCTTTAGCTGATGTCTTATTTGGTAAAGTTAATCCTTCAGGAAAACTTCCTTTTACCTTTCCTGCTAAATTAAGCGATTGCCCTGCAATAGCAAAAGGAGCTTACCCAGGTAACGATACCAATGTAATTTATAAAGAAGGTATTTATGTTGGCTACAGATATTATGATACATACAAAGTGAATCCTTTATTTTGCTTTGGCTATGGTCTCTCATACACCCAATTTGAATATTCAAATATTATACTTAGTAAACCATTAATAAAAACGAGTGACACTTTAATAGTTAGTTTTACCATTAAAAACACAGGGGCACTTATGGGTGGCGAAGTAGCACAGCTTTATATAAAAGATGTTTTATCATCACTTGATAGACCGGAGAAAGAATTAAAGGCTTTTACTAAAGTGTTCTTAAATGCTGGAGAATCAAAAAATATTAGTATGAAAATTAGCAAAGAGGCTTTATCATATTATAGTACCACAAAAAAGGGTTGGTTTGCTGAACCAGGCGATTTTGAAGTAATGATAGGTGCCTCATCAAAAGATATTCGATTGAAAGCTGCCTTTATATTACAATAAGCGAGTTACCCTTGATATTTGCGATACTGAAAAATTTTAATAGAGGCTTCACCTGATACGCGTATTTTTATTATTGAATTTCCTATGCAAAAGAAATTCAATTGCTGATGTTTTTTACTGTGCTCTAAAATAGTAGGTAATACTGCCTTCTTGGCGTATTGGTGATGATGTGTTTACACTAAATTTGCTTTTTAGCGCTGATTTTATTGCCGCTTGGGTGAGGCATTCCTCGAGGGTGCCCGAGGCTGAGGGGTTAATGATTGCTGATACCACGTTTCCTTGTTGATCAACTTTAATGTTGAGAGCTACTTTACCACTCTCCTGACACATATATACTGGAACGTGCAAATAACGATGCGTTCGTCCTTTCAAATCATAATAAATCGTTGTAGGTCCTTGGTATTGCGATTTTTCAGGTGGTTTTTCTTCTTTTTGTTGCTCTTTCTCAACATTCAAATCGCCTTTATCATCATATTTAGTAGGCTCTGGATCTTTAACGCCTATCTGCTCCTTAAAGTTTTTTAGATAATTATCAGCATTAAGATTTGAACTTTTTTCTGCAGATACATTTACCGGAATGTTCTTTATATCATGCGCCATGCTTGATGCCACCAAATCCTTTATGAGTTGGTCTTTTTGTTTCTCGGCTTCTTGTAGTTTATCTTTTAAATCAAAACTTTTCTCGGCTTCAAAATCAACCAAAATTTGCTGTTGTTTAATTTTTTTCTCGGTACGATTAATGTTCGATGCCACCACTAAAATGGCTATAAACAGATGTATAGCAATGGTTCCTAAAATGCCTATTTGATTCTCTCGCAAACGGGTTGCAAAGTCCTTTTTAGGCTCATCGAGAATGGAGAGATCAATATTTTTATAGGAGTGTGCCAATAATATAGTGCATTTAATGCAAATATATTAAATATGAGGGCTAAATGGCTTGGCTGATACAAAATAATTTTTCCTTGCCTGTAATACCAATCGTATTTATAATTTAGGGTAAAGACTAGTTATAAATTTAGAATGTAAAATGCCGTTCTTAAAAATGTTTAGGGCAATTCTCGTTTCACTCAATTGTCCTATTACTTATTTACAAACTGCATAAACTAATCATTTATATATTTTACCTGGCATCTGAGATATCTTTAATATTCAACTATCGATTGGTGATATGAAATTTGACGATTGCAGTTCATTTCCTCTCAAGCATTAAGGAGTTGAAGCGGGTTATAAATTTACTACTAAAACAGCAATTTTTCATGTTGCATTTAGGTGCAGGCAATTTTATTTCTGTCTTATAAATGATTTTTTCAAAATCTTGTTAAGATATGAACGTTCTTCCTCATAAGTCATGTTCACAATTTCAATACTTATTTGGTCTCTAATTTCACGCATTGTTTTAATTGCATCAAAATTTTTATCTTTTTTTTTAATTTTCGTTTTCATAGCTCATAATTTCTTTAGGTGTTCTAATTTCAATCATGTTGTATCCAAACTGATAATTTATTCCGTTATACCCTCTTATTTTATCAAGATTCACGGTATGTTTAAAATTCCAACTGACTAAAACGTCCGCTTTGCATAATGTAGCAATTGCAATATGTTGACAATCTGCTCGACTCGTTTTCCCAACTACTTTTGCCTCGATATACTTGTCTGCAAGTAATAGATGCTTCATTACTTAGTTTAACAAATTCAATATTTATATTTGGAATAGAGTCTAATAAATCCTTCACAAATTTTGGGGCTCTTAATAATTCTGCCATCAACAAGTCGGAAGCAATAATAATTTTTTCTCCGCGCTGTACATTTTCAAAAAAAAGCATTGTATTGCTTGAAAATTCATTGTCGTAATAGCCACCTACAACTGATGTGTCTATTTATACATTTTGTTTCATTATATTATACTGTTAATATTCATAAAGATATAAAATTTTCACATAGTAATTCTATCTAGTTTGTTCCTTTTTGCTTACATCTATCGAAAAATCAAATGAACCAATACCTGCTAGTGACAACCGCAGAAAATTAACAAATGTCTGCTCAGCCGCAGATAATAAAGTTGAACGATGGCAACTGATCTTAATTCGGTAAAATAATCGTCTCCGATGAAATAAGCATTGATATTCTTCAGCAACACTGAAAACAAACTCCAACAAAGCCTCCAAACAAAATTATCCTAGCTATTTTGATCTACGAGACTGAAAAAAGAATCAAATCCCAAAAACAACACAAAAAAGTTGTTTGGAGTAGCTTGTTGCATTTAATGTGCTTATAATCAATGTCAAATAAGCTTTAAAAATAATGTACAAAAAATCAGTTTGCAACTATTATTTAAATGATTTGCCATGCATTAATATGCATTTTTATATATTTGCGACATAAATAAACAGATATTATGGCAGATACATCAGACATCAAAAACGGATTAGCACTTAACTTTAAAGAAGGCATTTACGTTGTCGTTTACTTTCAACACGTAAAACCAGGTAAGGGAAATGCTTTTGTGCGCACTAAAATGAAAAGTCTATCAACCGGAAAGGTGATTGAAAATACTTTTACTGCTGGTGAAAAAATAGATGTGGCAAACGTTGAACGTAGACCATATCAATTCTTATATATGGATGAAAGTGGCTATCATTTCATGCATTTAGAGACGTACGAGCAAATTGATATGGAAAAAGAACTTATTGATGCTCCTGAATTTTTAAAAGAAGGTCAGTCTGTAGAGGTAGTATATTCTACTGATACAGATATGCCATTATCATGCGAGTTACCCATGTATGTTACTTTAGAAGTTACGTATACCGAACCTGGGGCAAAAGGAAATACCGCCTCAAATAATGCCCTGAAACAAGCAACACTTGAAACGGGAGCAATCATTATGGTTCCTTTATTCATCGAAACGGGTACTAAAATCAAAGTCGATACACGTGATAAGTCCTACGGTGAACGTGTTAAAGACTAAAAATATTTAAAAAACTCGATCCTTAAAATCAATATTTAAAACACCTCATGACGACAATTCCAATATATGTTTGTCATGCGGTGTTTTTTTATTATATTTGACATTCCGAGGTATTTGTGTACTATCTATGGCTCAGGATGAAAAGTTGTGGAGTAATTATTTTAAGCATATATTTTACAAAGTCTATAAAGGAAAAAGTTTATATCACTCACGCCTCTTGAAGTAGCCCATTCCGTATTCATTTATGATAGATTCAACCAAACGGCTTAAGCAATGTAATTTCAAGCTGAATACACTGTTAAATCTGACGCAGGCCATTAACGAGAACCTCTCGGCTAGCGGCTTATTAGAGCGTTTTGAATATATTTTAAGCCATGATTTAAAAATTGGTAAAATAGCCTTCTTTAAAAAAGCAAGTACACAATGGGAAACGGTACTCATTAATGGCTTTGATCTCGCGTCTATTAGTAAACTTAACATCGAAAAAGATCTTCTTCGATATGAAGAAATAGTGTACATTTCTAATTCACCCAACCCAGGTCTTAAAGGCGGCGACATAATCATACCGGTAATAGTAAATAACAAGCCTGCTGCATATGTTATGATTGGGGATATAGATGAAGATATGGAAGGCATTAGCCCAACTCTAAAACACATGGGCTTCATTCAAACACTCGCTAACATTATCACCGTTGCCATTGAAAATATTCGTTTGTTTAATGAAAGTTTGCGCCAAGAATCTTTCCGTAAAGAAATGGAACTCGCTTCGCGTATGCAAACAATGCTCATACCCGATAATGAGATTTTACCGCAAAACAATTATGTACATGTAAGCGCTTTTTACCGTCCTCATTACGAAATTGGAGGCGATTATTATGATTTCCTTCTCCTCGATGAAGATCGGATTGGTTTCTGTATTGCCGATGTTAGCGGTAAGGGAATTTCTGCTGCTCTTCTCATGTCAAATTTTCAAGCAAACCTTAGAGCCCTTTTTACTGCTGATATTCCACTGCAAGATCTTATAGGTATATTAAATAGTAGAATTGTAGTAAATACCAAACAGGAGAAATTCATTACGTTTTTTGTGGCTCGTTTTAATTACAGAACTCATACATTAGAATATGTAAATGCAGGGCACAATCCTCCCGTACTATTCGATATGACAAGCAATACCATGATATTTCTCAACAAAGGGTGTACTGGCATTGGAATGCTTGAAGAAATACCCATTGTAAAAAAAGGTATTATCGAAATAAGCAATCACTCAAAATTACTTTGTTATACCGATGGACTGGTTGAGTTGCTTGATGATAATGGCCAAGAATATGGAACAAAAAGTATTGAAAACGAAATATCAAATACAAAAGGAATTGAAGATAACATTAATGAAATAATACGATCCTATAATGTGGTTGAGGGTAGCGTTAAATTATTTGATGATATCACACTACTCGGCATTGAATTCTTTGAGGCAATTAAATAATATCAAATGGAAATAAAACGCACAGCTATTGTAATAGGAGCTAGCGGTCTTACTGGCCAACAGCTTGTTCAATTACTGCTTAATGATATACGATATAATCAAATTAAAATTTTAGTACGACGTTCTTCAAGTATCAGCCATCCTAAACTTACTGAACTTATTGTAGATTTTAATAATATCAATTCGTGGTCTACTGAACTTAATGGAAACGACTTATTTATTTGCACCGGAACTACAATAAAGAAAGCAGGCTCAAAAGAAAAAATGCTTGATATTGACTACCATCTTCCGCTACAAATAGCGGCTCTTGCCTTAACAAAAGGTCTTACTAGAATAGCCCTAATTTCATCAATAGGTGCAGATAGTAATTCAAATAATTTTTATTTACAAACAAAAGGAAGACTTGAAGAAGCAATTACCCAGCTAAGCTTCGAAAAAATAGTAATTGTGAGACCTTCTCTTCTTATTGGTAATAGAAAAGAATTTCGTTTTGGTGAAAAAATATCGGTTATTATAATGAGTGGTTTAAATTATATTATGATTGGTAAATTAAAAAGATATCGATCCATTTCCGCAAATACCGTTGCTGCTGCTATGCTTCGCCTAATTAATACTGATAACAAAAAAATATTTTACGAATCAGAAGAATTATAAATGTAAAGGCTTTACTTGGCTCCTTAAATATTATTTGCCTAATTTATAGGTAAACCCTACTCCAATAACCTCTTTAAACTGTGTTCGTGGGCCCGATTTTTCGAAAATACCATCCTTATTTTTATCAATGCCAATTTTTATATCATCATCATAAATAAGATGTGTAGTAATGGTGGTTGACAAATATTTATTGATTTTCATTACAATCATTGTTTCCCAGCTAACATCTATATTTTGTGGTTTGTGAGTGTAATTTGAAAAGAGATCTATCTTATTCATCAAATTTACATTCTTTATCAAATTTTCTTTTCTGAATTGAAAACGAAGATAAGCTCCAAACTCATTACGCATTTTCTTTCCAGCGCTTACCATTGTTCCATCAACATCATACTGCGCTGCCTCAACTCCAAAAGCCCCTATATTTGCCAAATACATACTATTTACTATGGTTGTTTTAGCGGTAATTGGTGCAATAAAAACCGAAATCATATCATTGGGCTTGTAATCCATACCAATAGCAGTAAGAATATATACTGGTGCTAAAAAATCGGATATCTTCTGGCTATCATTCGAATAATTATAGCCTGGGGTTAACTGTGTTTTAAAATTCAAAAAAGCAGCGTAATACCAAGTTCTTGATGCATTACGACCATACTTTGAAGTAAAATCTATTTTATCATCTGTTTTTATCCAAGTATTTTTCTTGCCTTGTTGCAAAATACCATAACCTATATCAAATGAGTTATCCCATCGTTGAACGGTATCTTTATAAGTATTACACAAACTAACTAAACCAGATAATGCAATCGAATTTTGACCACCAGAAGCCCAATTGGTAAACGAGTTTTGAGCGGTATTGAGCGAAAGAACGCCTCCGGTCTTCCATTCGTTTAATGTGTCTCTAACTTGCCTTCGTAGTTTTTCTTCACCCTCCGTAATCTGTGAAAAACCGTAATTAAAAGACAACAAAAGTAAGATTGAAAAAACTATTTTTTTCATGAAAAATATTTTTAAAATCTTGTGTCCTTTTACTTATATTCATTCCAACTCTTTATTCCAATCTCATCTTGCTCAATATTACAAAATGCAAGAATAAAAGAGGAGGCCAATCGTGCATTGGTAATTAAAGGCACATTAAAATCAATAGCATTGCGTCTCAATGCATAATCATTATCCAATTCGTGTTTGCTTAAATTTTTAGGTATGTTAATAACCAAATCAACTTTGCGAGATTTTATTAACTCTAGTGAATTGGGTGATTTATCAGTCTCATCAGGCCAGTAACAAACAATGCTATCAATCTCATTTTGAGTCAAAAAATCATGCGTACCGGGAGTAGCATAAAGTATATATCCCTTCTCTTTTAATTTTTTGCAAGCAGTTATCATTTCTGCTTTTGAACGTGCCGGTCCTGTTGATAAAAGAATAGTTTTTTTAGGAATACTATAACCTACTGAAAGCATTGACTTCAAAATTGCCTCATGAAAATTCTCTCCTATACATCCCACTTCTCCCGTTGATGACATGTCAACACCCAACACCGGATCAGCTTTTTGCAAACGAGAAAATGAGAATTGTGATGCTTTTATCCCTACATAATCTATATCAAAAATACTCTTATTAGGCTTCTCTACTTTTATGCCAAGCATAACACGTGTAGCCAATTCAATAAGATTTGATTTTAAAACTTTTGACACAAAAGGAAAGCTGCGCGATGCACGAAGATTACACTCAATAACTTTAATATGATTTTCTTTTGCCAAAAATTGAATATTGAAAGGGCCACTAATTTCAAGCTCAACAGCAATTTTCTTCGCAATTTTCTTAACTCGTTTTATCGTTTCAAAATATAACTTTTGGGGCGGAAATACAATGGTAGCATCTCCTGAGTGAACGCCGGCAAATTCAACATGTTCACTTATTGCATAGCTAACAATTTCGCCATTTTGAGCAACAGCATCTACTTCTATTTCTTTTGCTTGCTCAATAAATTCAGATACAACTACTGGATATTGTTTTGAAACCTTTGCTGCCAATTTTAGAAACCGCTCCAGCTCTTCTTTATTTGAAACTACATTCATTGCAGCGCCTGAGAGTACGTATGAGGGGCGCACCAATATTGGAAAACCAACCATATCAGCAAAGATATTTATGTCTTCAATGGTCGTTAATTCTTTCCAACGTGGCTGATCTACTTCTAGGGTATCGAGCATACTCGAAAATTTATGACGATTTTCAGCACGATCAATATTGGTTGGTGAAGTTCCCAAAATTCGAACATTCTGGCGATGTAAACGCATAGCCAAGTTATTTGGAATCTGACCCCCTGTTGATATTATCACTCCCTTGGGCTCTTCCAAGTCATAAATATCAAGTACACGTTCAAATGATAATTCATCAAAATACAAACGATCACACATATCATAATCGGTACTCACCGTTTCAGGATTGTAGTTTATCATTACTGAACGAAATCCTTCTTTATGTATGGTAGTAATAGCATTTACACAACACCAGTCAAACTCAACTGAGCTGCCAATTCTATAAGCTCCGCTGCCGAGAACGAAAACAGATTTGTTGTCATTTGGAAACTCAATATCGTGCGATGTTCCATGATAGGTGAGATAAAGATAATTGGTTTGAGCTGGATATTCTGCCGCTAATGTATCTATCTGTTTCACTACTGGTAAAACATTATTCTTTTTACGGAAGGCTCGCACTTTTAGCAATCCTTCTTCCATTTTAACATCCTCTGTCTTCAGCACTGAACGTGCTATCTGGAAGTCTGAAAACCCATTTTTCTTGGCATCACGTAACAAATCTACTGAAAGGTTTTCAAGCCCTTTTACTTTCTCTAATTCTTTTCCTAGCTTAAAAACATTCATCAACTTTTGCAGAAACCATTTATCAATCTTAGTGAGATCATAAACTTGATCAATGGTCATTCCCTGATCATAGGCTTGCTCAATCATGAATATACGCTGATCAGTGGGTTGTGCGAGTTCATTCTCAACATTATCTACCTTCGTTTCATTATTGCCAACAAAACCGTGCATACCTTGGCCAACCATGCGTAAACCCTTCTGTATAGCTTCTTCAAAAGTTCGTCCAATAGCCATAATTTCGCCTACGCTCTTCATGCTGCTACCAAGAACTTTTGATACACCACTGAATTTATCTAAATCCCAACGTGGAATTTTTACCACAATATAATCGAGTGCTGGTTCAAAAAATGCTGGGGTAGTACGTGTAACCGAATTTTTTAATTCAAAAAGACCGTAGCCTAATGAAAGTTTTGCAGCAACAAATGCCAAGGGATAACCCGTTGCCTTTGATGCCAAAGCCGATGAACGCGACAAACGCGCATTCACTTCAATAACACGATAGTCTTCTGAATGTGGGTCAAGGGCATATTGAATATTACATTCACCTACAATACCAATGTGACGAATGGTATCAATACCGATACGACGAAGTTTGTGATACTCGCTATTGGTAAGCGTTTGCGAAGGAGCAATTACTATACTTTCGCCAGTATGAATACCGAGCGGATCGAAATTCTCCATATTACAAACAGTAATGCAATTGTCATAAACGTCTCGCACTACTTCATATTCAATCTCTTTCCATCCTTTTAACGATTCTTCTATAAGCACCTGATCAGAAAAAGAAAATGCTGTGGCAGCTAGCGTTAAAAGCTCTTCCCGATTATTTGCAAAACCTCCTCCTAATCCACCTAATGTATAGGCTGGACGAGCAATAATTGGATAACCCAAATGTTCAGCAGCCTTTAATGCCTCATCAATAGAAGCAACAGCAACACTTCTTGCTGATTTTACGCCTATTTCTTCTAGTTTATTTTTAAAGAGCTCACGATCTTCAGTATTCATTATGGCCTGAATGGGTGTTCCTAGAACACGTACATTGTACTTTTCAAAAATATTCGCTTTAAAAAGGGCTATACCACAATTTAATGCAGTTTGGCCACCAAATGAAAGAAAAATACCATCTGGCTTCTCTTTTGCTATTACTTTTTCAACAAAATAGGGGGTAACAGGCAAAAAGTAAATTTCATCGGCAATTCCTTCAGAAGTCTGAATGGTAGCAATATTGGGATTAATCAAAATGGTTTTTATTCCCTCTTCCTTCAATGCCTTTAATGCTTGCGAGCCTGAATAATCAAATTCTCCTGCTTCACCAATTTTTAAGGCGCCCGACCCAAGAACAATAACTTTCTTTATACTTTTATCCATCTTATTATAAGGTGTTTATCTGTTTAGTTTCCCTATTTTATGCTTTGTGGCAAAACTACTATTTTTTTATATATGACTTAACTATCTAGTGCAAATTTTATAAGGGCATCTCTAAAAACCTAAAACTGATGCATGTCTCTGATTGTTAATTGAATATGCTTGTTTTTCTGAATTAATTTTAGTATACTTGCTGAAAACAACAACGATGAAAAACATTAACCCACTTGGATTATTTGATG
>JBBRXJ010000071.1:0-19637 GCA_038248505.1 Bacteroidales bacterium | reverse complement strand
GCCCCAGTTGACCGCTTTGGTATTTCCCCATATCCAATGAGCCGATGGAGGGATTCGAACCCCCGACCAGTTGATTACAAATCAACTGCTCTGGCCAACTGAGCTACATCGGCAAAACTCATTCTACCAACCCTCTAAAGAACGCCAATTTTACCCAAAAAATCGGACTGCAAATGTATAAATATTTTAATCAGATATCAAAGTATTTCACTTTTTTTTAATAAAAGAATAAAATACTTCAATTGAGTTTTTTTGTTTTTGTGTCAAAATGTTTATTTGCAGGTAGTTACAAATAAATAGAATTATTTGCGTTGTTTTTCTTTGTGCTTGAGTATTTGAGTTTTTAATGCTTCTATGCATTGATCCGTTGCTTCCTCAAAACTCCTGGACTGTTTTTTAGCAAATAAGTCGTTTCCTGGTATTTCAATTTTTATTTCTGCAACCTTATTTTCAGCTTCTTTGCTATCCAATTTTAGAATAACTTCTGCTCCGATTATTTGGTCGTAGAAATGGGATAGCTTACTTAGTTTCCCATTGATGAATTCTTTTAGTTTTGCGTCTGCATCGAAATGTACGCTTGCGATTCGAATATTCATTTTAACCTCCTGTTAGTTAGCCTCGTGGATGAGTTTGTTTGTATGTCTTTTTTAGTTTTTCAAATGTATTGTGCGTATATACTTGCGTTGCTGTTAGGTTAGCATGACCGAGTAGTTCTTTAATTGCATTTAAATCGGCTCCATGATTGAGCATATGTGTTGCAAAAGTATGTCGGAGTATATGCGGACTTTTTTTCTGTATGGTAGTTATCTGATTCAGATATCTAGAAACAATTCTGTAAACAAGCTTAGGATAAAGTTTTGTTCCCTTTTCAGTGAGTATAAAGCTTTTATCATTTTCTGATCTGCTTATAGAATGATTTCGTATTTGAATAAATAGCTGGATGTCATTATCTAATTCTTTAGTAATTGGAATAAGTCTTTCTTTATTACGTTTTCCAATTACTTTTATTGTGCAATCATAGTGATTGATGCTTGAATCAGTAAGGCCAATAAGCTCAGATAAACGCATCCCTGTGTTGTAGAATAATTGAATTATTAGTTTATCTCGTGTACCTTCATAATTACTCGGAAACTCGATATCATCAAGTAAAGTATCCATTTGTCTTTCTTCGATAAATACGGGGAGGTTTTTATCTGTTTTTGGAGAAAAGACTTTGTCCGTAGGATTTTTTTCAATTTCCCCTTCACGTTGCAAGAAACGAAAGAACGTTTTTAAAGTGGTAAGTTTTCGATTTACTGATCGCGCAGAAATCTTTTCTTTTAAAAGTAAAATAACCCAGTCTCTGATGACGCGGTCATCTATCTGGGTTACCTTTGTATTATTTCCTAACGAATTAAGGAATTTCTCAAATTGAGTTAGATCGATGGAGTAGGATTTGATGGTATGCGCCGAGTATCTTCTTTCAAAGGATAAATAACGGACAAATGCATCTTTGAACTCCATGTGTTAATTTGCTTTTTTACAGCTAATTAACTATTTTGCTCGTCTAACTGAAGTTTGTTAACGTAAATCGCTTTTTTAACTACTTCTCTTTTGGTTATTGAAGGTTTCTTATATGCTTGACGAGCTCTAAGTTCCTTGCTTATACCAGTTTTTTCAAATTTACGCTTGAATTTCTTCAATGCTCTTTCGATGTTTTCACCTTCTTTTATGGGTACGATTATCATAGTTGTATTATTTTTTTATATAAAACGGATTGCAAAGTTAAAATTTTGAGGCATAATTTTAAATAATTTCCATCTTTTATTTAAAGATAAATGTTAATATACTGATAAATAGCGTTTTAAATTTAAAAAATCTTCAGCTGAAATTATTTTGTTTTTTATTAATTCATTAGGAGAGCTAAAAGTTTTACTATTATTTCGCAATAATAGGATTCCTTTGGCTTTGTATGATTTAATATATGGGTGAGAAGCTAGTTGTTCATAGGTGGCGGTATTAATGTTAATTGGGCTTATTATATTGCTATCGATTGTTATTTTTGTTAAAATTTGCTCTAATAGTTCTGGTTTTATTCCATACACCTCTAATAGTTGTTCTTTTTTATAATAACCACCCAGAAGGGTTCTATATCTCAGAATGCGTTTTGCTAAAATAGGCCCAATACCGGAAATTTTTTCGAGATCGCTGCTGTCGGCTAAATTTATTTCAATTGTTGAAGGTGTTTTTTGTGTTTTTTTTATTCTGATGGTAGTGTCTTTCGTAATGCTAACTAAACATATATAAGGAGCTATTCTATTATAGCTAGCGCTATCCATGGAATATATTTTTAGCAGATCTTCAGGTTTTTTAAAAACGCCGCCAGCATAAATGTACGAAATAAGATTTTTTGATTGCTTTGGACTTAGGCCAAGAGTAATACATTCGTTATAATCAAGTTTGTTTGGGTCAAAATTATGAGGTGAATTACTGGGAACTATTTTATTTTTGAACCTAGTTGTATCTTTATTTTCTATTGTATTTTTTTTAATTGCTTGTTGAGAATTTTGGACTGTTTCTTTTTTTGATAATGGAGTTAGTAAGGCAATGCAACAAGTGAGGATTAGTACTATTATTAGTATGCTTGCATTGCGTTCTGAACGAGAGAACTCAAAATAATCTGACAAGTTTTTCAAGAAAGTTTTAAACATCATCTTAGAATGGATATCCAATACCAATATTGATATTGTAGTCGTTAGAATAAATTTTATCTCTGTTGAATATCCATTTATTACCAGGAACCTCAGATGGGTCATGTGTTTTGAAACCAACATCGAGTCGGAAGACGAAAAACGAAAAATCAAAACGGGTTCCTATTCCTGTTCCAATGGCAAGTTGTTTGTAGAATAAATTTGGTTTAAATATGGCTCCTTCACGATTACCTAAGTCGTTAACGGCCCATATATTGCCGACATCAACAAATAATGCGCCTTTTATTAGCCAGAATAAATCAAACCGATATTCAAAATTTCCTTCAAGTTTAATATCACCCAAGCTATTTGGATAGGTAGTTGTGATATCTTTGTTAGAGCCAGGGCCGAGTGTGCGTACTTGCCACGCGCGAATGCTATTTGCACCGCCAGCGAAATATTTTTTTTCAAATGGAATTGCATTCGAATTTCCATAGGGTACTCCAACGCCGCAGAAAAGACGAAATACAACTTTGTCTGTTTCATTTAATGGCTGATAATAACGAAAGTCTATATCTCCTTTTATATATTGTGCATAGCGAATGCCAAGCAGATTATAGGCATCATCGATTTTGGGTCTATTTAAAATAGTGTTTACTCCGCTTAATATATTACCGCCTGTTTCGGTATTTAGTCTGAAAAATAAGAATTGTATGTTGCGTGCGAAGTTTTGGCTGTTATAAATCAGGCTGTAGTTTGTGGTTGAAATAAAGTGATCTTTAAAACTATTTTCGAGGTATGTGTCTTTTATACGATCGATGAAGTTGCTTAATTCAGGGCTGGGAGGGAGGTAGACGTAATTAATTTCTATTGGATTAATTATATGTGTAAAGCTTTTTGAGCGAGCCTGCCAAATATATCCAAAAGATGTATTTGCAATTGAGCGAGTATAGTCTGGTCTTTTTTGAAGATTGTAGGCAAGTGTTACCGTTGTTTTAGGATTATAGAGTTTAATAAAGTTGCGACTATTAATGGGTAAAATAAATTTGGGGAAACGAATACGCATTTCTGTTCCAAACTCAAGCGTATTATGAATTCGGCCATTGTATCTTTCCTTAACAGCTTCGGTTGCACCTCGTATATTAAAATTCATTACCTCGGCACCTTTGAATAAATTTTTATGTTGATAGCCGAAATTAAGTGCACCACCAATATCTCCTGAAGAGTTGGTGCCTTCAAGCTCAACACTAAAAGATTGAAATGCATACGTGTTGAGTTGAATTTGACAATTTATGAGTCCACCCCAACCATTTGTGTCGGGCTTATTTACTTCGTTAAAAGTGATATTAATGAAACGAAATAAGTTCAAAGCGCTTAAATGGTTGTATGTTTCTTTGACATTGCTAATGCTGTATAATGAGTCACATTCGATAAAAACAGATTGTAAAATGCTGTTTGGTTTAATTTTTTCATTGTTTTGATAAATGAATGAAATGTTCTTATAGATGATTGTATCAAGAGTTGTGAAATAGAGACTATCTTTTGCTAGTACTTTTTTCCCATCATAATCGAGAAAAATAGATATATCATTTACTTTATATTGAGGATGGGGCGTGGTTATAAATTGATTTATATCTATTCTTTGTTTATTTTGTTTGATTTCGAGCGTAACGTTATTTTTTTTCTTTTGACCCGTTGTGTCTGCTTTAAATAGAATATAGTCTTTATTAAAGTTATAAAAACCTTGCGATTTTAAATTGTATTCTATTCGCATTCGTTCATTTTCAAAAGAGGTAAGATCAAATAGCGCTCCTTGTTTTAGGAAGGACTTTGAGGTGTCAGATAATACAAAATGCTTAATTAAACTGTCTGTAATGTCGTAGTTAATAGTATCGATAAGATAGGGTTGCGATGGAATAAGTTCGTAACAAATACGAACTTTTTGTTTCTTTCTAAAAACGGTGTCTTTAACAATGGCATCGCGATACCCTTTATTGATAAAGTAAAGCTGTAATTGCTTGGTTGTTTTTTGTTTTAAAAATGGATCGTAAATAACAGGTTCTTCACCAATGGTTTTTAACCATCGGCTAAGCCAACCATTTCGCTTACTAGATGAAAGGTTGTACATTGCAAGATGCATATTTAGCCCTAGAATTTTTTTGTTGGCCTTTTGTTTCATATAAGGCAGTAGTAATTCTTTATCCATGTGGATTTCATTAAGAATAACTTTATTTTGTTTAAGCAATTCCTTATCAGCAGGCACGAATTTGGTTGCACTACAGCCAGCTACTAGTGTTATAATTATATAACCGAGTATGGGTGTAATAAAAGAAAAGGCTATATTTGATCTGTTATTTTCCAATGAATAGGGATGTAGCTAAGAAAACAAATATAAAGAAGTTATTTTTTACATACATCATTGTCTTGAGTAAATGATTTCGAAAAGCCAGATATCGCATATACGCTCGTTACACCAGAAGAAATTCAGGGATCAATATAGGCAATTTATTGTTGAGGGAGAAAAGATGGCTATGGAGGTGATTGATCGTATTGATAAGGGGTTATTGCCCGATAGATGTGTGGAGTTGTATGCTACACCTGATTTTCTGAAAATGATCCATATGGAGCTAGCTATGCTAAAAGCCGTTAGTATATGGGAGGTAAGTGATTATGAATTAGGAAAAATTAGCACACTTAAAACACCCAATCAGGTTCTTATTACTTTGCACATGCCCGATTTGAATTCACAAGCATTAAATGAAGGTCCTCGACTAAATATGTTTCTTGAAAATGTTCAAGATCCGGGTAATATGGGTACAATAATTCGTGCGGCTGATTGGTATGGCATTGAAACTATTTATTGTTCTAATGGAAGTGTTGATGTCTATAATCCGAAGGTAGTACAGTCAACTATGGGGTCAATATTAAGAGTGAAGGTGGTGTATGTAAACCCCGAAGATATTATTAAACACTGTAATGCCAAAGGAATATTACTTTGTGGCGCTTTTTTGGAGGGTGAAAGTATTTATTCATTTCAAACAAATAAGCCAATAATGCTAATATTAGGCAATGAATCGAAAGGCATTTCGTCTGTTATGATGAATGAAGTTCATCATAAGATTACGATTCCTGGTAGTAGCAATGGATGTGCAGAATCTCTTAATTTAGCAATGGCTGCTACTATTATTTTGTCGGAGTTTTGTGGTAGGCGCGGTTGTTAATGATTTTTTGAATTGTTTATTCAAAATGAAATGAGACTAAAAATAAGTTTGAATTTAATCGATCAATTACATTAACATATTGTGGGTGTCTTTCTTCTGGCTGGTTGGTTAGTATGTTTCGAAGACCTACGGAGTATTTAAACTCAGTTGAGAATTTAAAGTACATTGAGTAGAAGTCAATACCAAAGCCAAATTCATAATAGTAGTCGAGTTTTTTTATTCGAACATATACTTCCTCGTTTTCATCATACTTCCTTTTAGCAGCCATATCGAGTCGAACATTTCCCCCAGCAATTACAAATGGACGGTAATTATTTATACGTTTTGCTTTGTATTTTAAAAGAACGGGGAAATCGAGTAAGTTGGATTCAATAAGCATATCGGCATCATAACTGCCATCGGATTTCCAATAGGTTATGTTTCGTTGCCCGAAATTGAGCCCGGGTAAAAAACGTGCTGAAAGGTTATTGCCAAGTCGGTAATCGGTTATGATGTTAACATGAAATCCTGGTTTTAAAACAGTTACATCTGCCGTAAGTGAATCAGATATTATATGGCTTAAATCGTTTTTAAAATGAAAATCCATCGTGTTAAATCCAATAGTGAAGCCAAAGTGCATGGGGCGTTCATCAACCTCTTGGTAATTCCGTACCTGTGGTCGTTTGTTTCCTGGGTTGTAAACATTTGATTGAGCCCAACTTACAAGCGGCACACAAAAAAGTAATATAATAAGATGATTTCTCAAGCGTAAGGTTTCGTTATAAACGATTTACAAATAAAAATATTATTTTTTTATTGGCCAATTGGTTTTATTGCAGTATACAGAGAGCATATTCCTAAAGTCAATTTTTTATAGCTGAAATTTTTATATCCACATTCTATTAAAATATTGCCGAGATCATTGCCTGCTGGAAATTTAATGATAGATGCCGGCAAGTAGCTATATGCTTCTTTATCGCCAGAAAGTATGCGTCCAATAAAAGGCAGCAGAGAGTTCAAATACCAGCGAGTTAGTCCTTTTGAAGTGTTTGAAAATTCAAGAATAAGCAAAGGTGACCCAGGTCTAATAACGCGAAGGATTTCAGAAAGTCCTCTCTCAAGATCTTCAAAATTTCGAATACCAAAGGCTACAGTTGCAGCATCAAATGAATTATTTGAAAAGCAAAGCTTCTCAGCATCTCCATCTGTAAAAAAGATTTTATTTGCTCTGTCTTTGTATATGGCCTTTTTCTTTGCTATTGATAGCATGCCGGGTGATAAATCAACAGCAGTGATATTCGCTGCTTGGCATTTTAATAATTCAAATGCTAAATCTCCAGTTCCTGTTGCTAAATCAAGTAGCTCTGCTTTTGCTGTATTTGCCCCAAGAATGTGGGTTAATTTTCGACGTAAAATACCTCGCCAAAGTTTGTCAATATTAAATGATAGCAAATGGTTTAGTAAATCGTAACGTAAGGATATTCTGTCGAACATGTTACGCACCTGTTTTTTTTTGCCACTGTTGGCGGGGGCTATATTATAATTAGCTGATTCATTCATATATGGCAAATATAAGCAAACGAATTGATTTTTGTTCATACGACTGAATTGTGTGTGAAAATGGAATGATTTTTTAATTTACCAGTATTTGAAGATGATTGTTAAATTTGTTGAAAATATTTTTTATGGCAAAACGAGCAATTATTACAGGAGCGACATCTGGAATATGTAATGCGGTAGCACTACGGATGGCTGCTTTAGGCTTTGATGTTATTATTACAGGAAGGCGAGAAGAAAGGCTGAAATTATTACAAGCACAAATTATTGAAAAATATAAGGTAGGTGTTCTCAGCTTATGTTTTGACGTTCGCGATTCAAGCGCAGTGGAAAAAGCATTCAATACACTGACAGATGATTGGAAGCAAGTAGATGTGTTGATTAATAACGCAGGTTTGGCTGTAGGATTAGATCCTATTCAGAATGGTGTACTGGATGATTGGGAGCGAATGATTGATACAAATGTAAAAGGTTTTTTATATGTGAGTCGTTCTGTTTTACCAATGATGGTAGCGAGGAATGCTGGGCATGTTTTGAATATTGGTTCCATTGCAGCCAAGGAGGTATATTCCAATGGTAATGTATATTGTGCAAGCAAACATGCTGTTGATGCATTGAGTAAAGCGATGCGTATTGATTTGCTTAAACATCACATTCGTGTTACAGCAATACATCCAGGAAATACGGAGACGGAGTTTTCAATGGTTCGATTTAAAGGCGATACAGAGCGAGCCAAGAAGGTTTATGAAGGTTACGAGCAGTTGAATGCAGATGATATTGCAGATGCAATAGTGTATGCAATAACACGACCATTACATGTGAATATTAATGATATGGTAATTATGTCAACGGCACAAGCAAATACATCACATTTGCTGCGGGAGTAATTTACCAGCTTCCGCCAGAACCACCACCACCAAAGCTGCCTCCACCAAAACCACCAAAGCTACCGCCACCCGAAGAGAAGTCTGACCAACCACTACCTGAGCCGCGAGAGTTACCCGCACTCATCATGGCTAAAAGTGCCCAAAAGCCGAGATTACTTCCAGTTCCTCCGCTGCCCAATGTGTGAGCTTTTTTGCGTGCAATGGCAGAGAATACCATAAAGCCAATCATCATGATAAAGAATAAACCGATGATAGTACCTTGCGAATTACCTGCTTTTTTGTTGTATTGATCGGCCGTAAATTTGCCTCGTGAAAGATCCATAATGGTTGTAACGGCAGCATTCAAACCTTCGGCATAACGCTGTTCTTTAAAACGAGGAATGATTTCCTTTTGAACAATATGGTTGCAGGTAATGTCGGGAATAACATCTTCAAGACCATATCCTGTAGCTATGTATACTTCCCCTTTTTCATTGTCTGTTTTTGGTTTTACAAGTATGAGTAAGCCATTGTCTTTTCCTTTTTGTCCGATGCCCCATTTTTCAGCTAGTTCCGTAGCATACTGACTTGGATCATAACCATTAATTGTTTTTACAATTACGATTGCAATTTGAGTGGACGTTTGATTACTAAATTCAGTAAGTCTTTGTTCTAATTGTTGCGCTTCGGTAGGGCTAAGAAATGCTGCAAAGTCGTTGACTAATCTGGGTGTTGAGGGTTTATCTGGAAAGTCTTGTGAATAAGAAGAAAACCCGATAAAAAGTAGTATGATTATGTATGATAGCTTTTTCATCCAAATGAAACCTCATTATTAAGTTCGTTAACATCATTTTTTTGGCAAGGGAAATGCTTTTGCAAGGCTTCTCCAGTCATTTTCACGCCGTCAACAATTCCTTTTGTAAATTCATTTTTATGAAAGTGTTCAGACATGTGATCTTTTATTTTATCCCAAAAATCAGGAGGCACAACACTGTTTATGCCAGCATCGCCAATAATGGCAAATTCTTGACTTACATAAGCTATATAAAACAGCACCGCATTTCGCTGTGCTGTTTTATGCATTCCTAATTTTTTAAAAACCATGGCAGATTGGTTTAGTACATCGCCACTACATATTTTTTCAATATGCACACGAATCTCTCCCGACGTGTGTGTTTCGGCATGTTTTATAGCATCTTCAATTTGATGCTGTTCGCTTTTGCTAAAGAATTGTGCTGGCTCCATTCTTAGAATTTTACTTCGGGTGCTTTTTCTGCTCCTTCAACTGCTTCAAAATATCCCTTTTTATCAAATCCGAAAATGCCAGCAAGAATATTTACAGGGAAGCGACGTAATGACACGTTGTAAGCTTGTACAGCTTCATTGAATTTTTTGCGTTCAACAGTAATTCGGTTTTCAGAACCTTCTAATTGTTTCTGTAAATCCATGAAATTTTCATTAGCTTTCAGGTTCGGATAATTTTCAGCAACAGCCATTAAACGTGAAAGTGCAGAGGTGATTCCTGCTTGGGCTTGTTGAAATTTCTGAATATTTTCAGGAGTTAGGTTCTCAGCATTAATGGTTACAGCAGTGGCTTTTGAGCGAGCCTCTTGTACCTGAACAAGTGTTTGTTGTTCAAAGTTTGCATAGCCTTTTACTGTGTTTACAAGGTTCGGAATTAAATCAGCACGACGTTGATAAACATTCTCAACCTGGCTCCATTGTGATGTTACACCCTCTTCGCGGCTTACCAATTTATTGTACCCACTGCAACTACCTACTAAAAGAATTACCAATATTACGGTTATAATGATCCACGGACTTAGTTTAAAGTTATTCATTTTGTTATTGTTTTATGTTTTTAAATATATTTTTCGTTTGTGATACATACAAATAACGTACCATGTTTTTTTTTAGTGTGGAAACAGAATTGTACTCAATGTGTATTTTAGTTAAATAGTTGTTGTTGTGTAATATAGCCATCACTTGTTATTACTGATTCTAGATTGTTTTTATCGAGAGGGATTGTTTTTAGAAGTATGGTGGGTACCGATACTTTATTATTATCAAAGTAAATAATTGAATCAGCATCAATTATTTTGTTGCGAGCCATCAACATGGCAATTTGAGCTGCTGTTTTTGCAATTTTGCGAATAGGTTTGTAAACGGTCATTGCCTGATCTCCCGTTAATATGGCTTTACACGAAGCCATATCGGCATCTTGCCCTGCAACTGGTACGTCAGTAATTAAGTTTTCTTTTAAGCCTTTAATAATACCGCGTGCCAGATTGTCGTTTCCAGCAATTACTGCATCAAAATCTTTTCCGTAGGTTTGAAGGCAGTTAAGTATTTGCCAATAACCAGCGCCTTCTGTCCAATCTTCAGCGTATTCTTTATAAACAATACTTACAAGGCCTACCTTTATATATTGATTTAAGATGGTATATTGACCGTGTTTTAAAAGACTTGAGTTGTTATCCCAGCCGGGTCCATTAATAAGGATATATTTACCTTTGGGTTTAATGGAAAGCATTTGCTTGGCTTGTTGTGCACCAATATTTATATTGTCGAAAGAAATATAGAAATCTAAATCGCAATTTTTTATTAAGCGATCGTATGCAATTACTTTTATTCCTTTTCGATGAGCCATATCAACAATACGTGAGGCGAGTTCTTGGTCAACAGCTACTAGTACGATAACATCAACATTTTGCCTAAACATTTCCATTGCCTGAGCATATTGTAATGAGAAGTTACCTTGCGAGCTTGCTGATATTACGGTACCTCCTAATTCATTTACGTTTTGAATAAAGTATTCTTTATCTTTTTTCCAACGTTCTTGTAAATAGCTATCAAGAAGAAGTCCAACCTTTGGTTTGTATGTTAAATTATGGCATGATGAAAAAAGAAGTAGTATACTGCAAAGGCTTATGAGAATTTTCTTTTTCATTTGCATAATTTTAAATTTGTATTGAATGTAAATGTTCTTTTAATAGAATAGTGAACATTTGCAAACATGTATTAGTTAAAAAAACTAGTTTTAACAAAACTAGCTAAGAAATCCCTTTTTTACGCATGACTGAGCTTAAATTTGTAAGATATCCGATGAAAACCTTATTATTAATATTTGCTACAGGCATTCTTTTGCTCTCTTTTTTGCGCGATAATCCATGGTATTTGCCAAAGCAGACTAGTCAAGCAGAATCTTTTATTTCAATAGGCTTTAGTTTTTGTTATAGTGAGAAGCATGAGCAATCATTATGGGTGGCCTATGAGTTGGATTCGAGTGAGTTGATAAAAGTAGTTGAGCGTGCAAAGACGTTTAGAGCGGATGAAAGGATAAAGGAATATACAGCTAATAACGAGGATTATGCAAATAGTGGCTATGATAAAGGTCATTTAGCGCCTGCTGCCGATATGTCATGGTCGGCAGATGTTATGAAGGAATCGTTTTTATTTAGTAATATTAGTCCACAGCTACCAGCATTTAACCGAGGAATTTGGAAACGTTTGGAAGAATATTCGCGCACAGTGGCAGCAAGTTATGGTTCAGTTATAATTATTACGGGTCCGGTTTTGTATGATGGCTTAAAAACGATTGGCTCTCATGAAGTGAGTGTTCCTGATTTTTTTTATAAAGTATTACTTATCTGTTATAAGAGTAGATATGAGGGGATAGCTTTTCTAATGAAAAATGCAGCACTACAGGGTAATGTCCGTGATTATTCAGTTACTATTGATAGCGTTGAAAGACTAACTAAGATTGATTTTTTTGAGCAATTGCCCAATCAGGAGGAACAAGCGTTTGAATCAGTAGTGCATCATACTATTTGGTTTAATAATCGCAAGGCGGCAAGTGATGGGGGTAATTAATGATGATACCTAGATGTTAAATTTTGAAAGTAATGAAAATTAGAATATTATTTATTCCAACTTTCGGCTTGATCCCATAACCTTGGCTTTAAGTGCATTTCGAGAACCTCAATGTGGCACTTTAGCCACCTACCTAAGTAAAACATGTAGAATGTATTTGTGTATAAAAAAAGACCGCCTTTTAAGCAGTCTCTCTTTAGCTCCTCAGCAAGGACTTGAACCTTGGACCTACGGATTAACAGTCCGCCGCTCTAACCAACTGAGCTACTGAGGAATTTTTTTTAATAGGATTGCAAATATAAAAACACTAAATTAAAATGCCATGCTTTTTGGCAAAAAAATTAGAAAAGACCGTGTATCTCTGCATTTATCTTGTCAATAATATAGCTTAAATCCTCCGTATTATCAACAAAATTACGCCCATCCATGTTGATTTTCAATATCTTGCTTGACGTGTAGCTTTCGGCCCATGCTTCATATCTTTCATTTAGGCGATTTAAGTAATCGAGGCGAATGTTTTTTTCAAAATTACGCCCCCGTTTCTCAATTTGACGAACAAGTGTTGGTACTGAGGCTCCTAAGTAAATAATTAAATCAGGAGGTTGAATTAATGAAACCATTAACTCAAATAGATTGGTGTAATTCTCAAAATCGCGAGCCGACATTAAACCCATAGCATGTAGGTTTGGGGCAAAAATAGAAGCATCTTCATATACACTTCGGTCCTGAACAATGTTTTTACCAGATTTCTTTATCTCTAAAACCTGTTTAAAGCGATTGGTTACAAAATAAACCTGTAAGTTAAAAGCCCATCGTTGCATATCATCGTAAAAGTCGTGCAAATATGGATTGTTGTCAATTTCCTCATAATAAGGTTCCCAACCAAAATGTTTGGAAAGTAACGCGGCAAGGGTGGTTTTACCTGCTCCAATGTTTCCAGCTATGGCAATGTGCATGTTGTTATTCTTGATTTTTAGTTATACTGTAAATTGAAACCCTGTTTTTCATAAATATATATAGGTTGTTGTTCAGGATTTTTGAATTAATGATTTCTAAACTATCAGGTAAGTTAAGGCTATTGGTCTGTTCTGTTTTTAAGTCGTACTCAATTAATGCTTGGTTATTGTAATAAATGATACTGTTGTTTATTAATTGAAAATCTTTAATACTTACCAGAGGTATTGTGTTTAGGTAACTACCAAATGCATTAAAAACCAGTATTCCATAATTAGGAATGTTGAGATATACTTGATTGTTTTTCTCAATCATCCATGTTGGAGAACCAACACCATCGGCAAGTGAGTTAATGCTAACGCTTTTGTTAATGAGCATCATGGTACTGTTATAGTTAAAAAGCTGACCTTTCTGCTGATCAAATAGCCAAAACCCCCCACGAGCTGATCCGCACGAAAGCAGTACATCCTCATGTCCTAAGTCATCTAATAAAATAGGGCTACCCAGTTCGCTCATCGTATTATCGAGAAACACAATCTGATTGAATTCCTTATAAAATAGCAGTATACGAAGGGGATTGCTAACATCAGCAAGATTTATTGTATTTAATTTTTTATTGCTGTATTCGTTCGTTTTTGGCTATTGGCGCCAAGTTTAATTATTTTTGAACCTGATATGCAGTATATATTACCCAAATTATCAATATCAATAAAGCTTGCCGTTGATGAAAGTGAAACGGTATCAATTAATACAATCTTGTTTTGATTAATATCGAGTAACGATTGAATGGAAAATAATAATAGTAGTAGAGAAACTTTCATAGGGCTTAAAGATAATTCATTCTTTTTTGTTCTTGAAAATAATACGAACTTTTTATAAACTATTATAAATGGATTCTAATTCTTCAACATATTTGCGGCTGTTGTATAATCGGGGAATTTTATTTTGCCCTCCCAGTTTACCTTTTTTCTCAAACCATTTATAGAATGTGCCTTTTGAGATACATTTAACAACAGGCCTTCCAAGTGTGATGTTGTGATATCGTTTAGCTTCGTAATCAGAATTTAATGACATTAAAGCTTGATCAAGCACCTCTATGAAGATCTCAAGATTATTAGGCTCTTTGACGAATTCAATTAACCATTCATGCGCGCCGTGCTTGTTGTCATTCATATATATAGGACCAGCGGTGTATTCAGTTATCTCCGCATTTGTCTTTTCGCAAGCTAAACGAAGGGCTTTCTCAGCATTATCTATTATTATTTCTTCGCCAAATGCATTGATGAATAGCTTTGTGCGTCCAGTAATTTTAATACGATGTGGATGAACAGAGGAGAACTCTACGGTATCTCCAATTAAATAGCGCCATAGACCAGCATTGGTTGTAATTACAATGGCGTAATTAACGCCAGGTTGTACATCTGAAATGGGTATCGCATGCGGATTGGTGTCGTGAGCTCTCTCGGCCGGTATAAATTCAAAAAAGACACCCGAGTCAAGCATTAATAACATATCATTATAATTGAGTCTATCTTGTAGGGCAAAAAAACCTTCACTTGCATTATAGGTTTCCATAAAGTGCATATTCGCATTTGGGAATAAATTTTGAAATTGCTTTCGATAGGGGTCAAAACATACGCCGCCATGAATAAAGAGTTCAAGCTCAGGCCAAATTTCATGTATGTTTTTTTTGCCAGTAACTTGAAGTATGTGTTTAAGCAATACGAGCATCCAAGACGGAACCCCAACAATACTTGTTATGCGTTTATTTAGGGTGCTTTGGGTGATAGCATCTACTTTTTTCTCCCATTCATGCATTAATGCAATATTTTTTGCGGGTGCCCTAAAGAAATTGCTCAGTAAATAAGCATTCTCAATCAAAATTGCTGAAAGGTCGCCATAACAATAATGTGATCGTTTGTCTATTTGATGACTGCCACCTAATGTTAATCCTTTTCCTTTGGATAGTGCAGCATTGGGGTTATTTCTGTAATAGATGGCAATCAAATCGCTCGCCACTTTATAATGATTTTCATGCAATGCCTCTCGAGTAATGGGAATGAATTTACTTTTGTCAGCAGTTGTTCCGGAAGATTTGGCAAACCATTCTGTTTTCCCAGGCCAAATTAGGTTTTTCTCTCCATTCATTAACCTATTTACATAGGGTTTAATGTCTTCATACGTTTGTATTGGAACTTTATTTTGATAATCAGAAATGCTTTTAATGCTACTATAATCATGGCTTCGGCCAAATTCTGTATCAGCAGATTTTTTAATAAAACTACTTAAGGTTTCTTCTTGTGTTGCACTCGGATGTCGCATGAAATTATCAATACGAGCATATTTTTGCTTGAAGGTATATTGTAGTATATTGTTTATAATCGCCATTTGTTAAATATACAAATAATGTTATGTAATACAAAATTAAATTAATTTAATGTTAATCAAGCTGTTTGTGTTTATTGATTATACCGTTTTAAACACCAAATAAAAGTTGCCGTTGTTCATTAATCATTGCTTGTTTTAGATGGAAGATAATGGATGAAAAATGGAACGTTAAATTATTATAATTCATATTAATATACTGACAGTCATAAATTTGGTATGCTTTAAAGCTAGACTGATTTTGATAGTAGTTATTGGTGTAAACTTGTATTTAATCAAAATATTTAGAAGTGAAGCGCAAAATTCTAGTGGCTTGATAAGTGCGAAAGAATTTCGGTTAATCCCGATTAAACGCCGTGGAGTCAACCTTTTTGGCGATTTATACAATTTTCTGACCCCAGCGAATGCATAAATCGTGTTTTTTAAATTGGTGAGATTTATTTTTTAGTGTAATTCTATTATAACCAATTATATTTTTGATAATGCATAATGTACACCTCTTAAATAGTATATGATTTTTAATGAAACCAAATCACTTATGTATCGATGAAAGCAGGACGCTGAGTCACGGGGCTTCTTCGTCGCGGCGAATGCATTCTTCGCCTTGGCGAAAAACTCAATGTGGCACCTCAGCCACCTACTTTGGTCTTTTTGTATGAAATTTGTCTTTGGTGTATCATTCTGCAGAGTCAAAATATTTTATACAGACATTGCTACCACGAAACAAAATTTATAAAAAAATGCTGCATGTGCGTACTATCTCATGGTTAATGCATTTGCAAACATTATTTTTGGCATATTAAACCATTTCTAATAATGACAAAGATGAATCTTAAAAGTTGGGCAGAAGCTGATCGCCCTCGCGAACGCTTACTTTCACACGGAAGTCAGGCATTGAGTGATGCCGAATTGTTAGCAATAATAATAGGTTCTGGTAATCGTGATGAAACTGCGGTGGATCTCTCAAAACGAATATTGGCTAGTGTTTCCAATAACTTAAATGAGCTAGGCAAGCTTGATCAGCATGCGCTAATGCGAACCAAGGGAATAGGAGAGGCAAAAGCTTTATCAATTATGGCAGCTCTTGAGTTAGGTCGCCGACGAAAAGAGACTGAATCGATAAGTCGCGACCAAATTACCCAAAGTCGTGATGCATTTGACGTTTTCGGAATCCTATTGGCCGATTTATCACATGAGGAGTTTTGGGTTTTGTTGCTAAATCGATCGAATAAGATAATTGAAAAAAAACGTATTAGCCAGGGTGGGATAGCCGGAACGGTTACCGATGTGCGCCTGATTCTTAAATGTGCAATTGATCGTTTAGCGACAGGAATTATTTTATGTCATAACCATCCCTCAGGTAATTTAAAACCGAGTGAACAAGATTTTGCTATTACCAAGAAAATTAGGGAGGCAGCCAGTTTGCTCGACATTAAATTACTCGATCATATTATTGTATCAGATCGGTCATATTATAGTTTTGCTGATGAGGGTGTATTATGATAAAAAGATGCTTTCAAAAAATGTATAAGTTAATTCGTTTTTTGTAATTTTGCTTTCTTAAAATAAAACGATGTTAATACGAAAAGCAGCCATCTGTGATGCTGAAGGCATTCACAAACTTGTAACCGCATTTGCTCTAAAAGGAGTTATGTTACCGAGATCATTAAATTCAATATATGATAATATTCGTGATTTCTGGGTTATTGATGAAGATGGCGTATTAGTTGGCTGTGCTGCTTTGCATATAGTAGGATGGGAGGGTTTGGCGGAAGTACGTTCTTTAAGTGTTATGAAAGAAGCCCAAGGTAATGGTTATGGTCGTATTTTAGTTGAGCGTTGCATTGAAGAAGCAAAAGATTTGGGTGTAAAGAAGCTCTTTGCTCTTACATTTGTTCCTGATTTTTTTGCTCGTCTTGGTTTTGCTTTAGAGGAAAAAGATAAGCTACCTCATAAAATATGGTCTGATTGTATAGATTGTCCATTCTTCCCTAACTGCACAGAGGTAGCAGTTATTATACATCTTTAATAAATTAGGTTCTCTGCTAAGGCAACATTATTTTTAATTTGCTCGTTATTTATAGTTGCATTATTAGCAAAGCGATGTATTAATTTGTGGAAATAAAGTTTTCCATTGTATCCTGATATATCTCGATACAAATCAAAAAGATGAATACTTATTGTAGATTTGCCTGACTGCTCATGAATGAGAGCCATTCCTCGGTAATAACGCCCATTAATAAGTGTTGATACTTCATAGGTGCCAGTTGGAGGAATAAGCTTTTCTAATTCCTCCGGTTTAATGCTATAGCCAGTAAAGCCAGCAGCATCGAGTAAAGATCGTTCGCGCAGATAATATCCTAGAATAAAAAAGTAATGACTTAAAAGGGCATTTGCTTTTTGAACATTGCCTTCCTGTAACGCCTCTCTAATCTTGGTTGAGCTAACGGCTTCATGTTCTATATCCTGATGTGGTATTTCTTCAACATCAAAGCCATATTCATTTCCCAGCTGGTTCAAGAGTTTGTAATCGCCCTCTTTATTGAATCCAAAGAAATGATTGAACCCAATTATAATTTTCTTGCATTTAATTTTATTAACTAGATATTTGCAAACAAAATCCGCAGAACTTGTTTGTGAAAATTCTTTTGTAAATGGATGGATGATGAGGTGGTCTAGTCCAGACTTACGGAGTAAATCAATTTTTTCTTGTTTTGAATTTATGAGTTGCAAATTTTTACCAAGGGTGTCGGGATAAAGAATTTTTTTAGGATGCGGAAAAAAGGTAATAAGTACACTCTCGCCTCCTATATCACGTGCACTTTTGTTCAACTGTTCTAGTATTTTCTGATGACCAAGATGTACGCCGTCAAATGCACCCGTTGTTACTACCGGATTTATTATGTCGTGCACATCATCAATACTATTCCATATTTTCATTTTGTTATACCTCCTTTTCAGGTTTTTTTCGCTGACCTTTTGCAAAGTAGGCAACTTTCTCAAGAGACGTTATCATATCCGATTCTTCAAGATACACATTAGGCGAAATATTGAGAGGGGTTGAGGTAAAATTTAAAATTCCTTTAATGCCTGAAATTACAAGTTTGTCAGCTACTTCGGCAGCAGCTTCGGCAGGTACGCTAAGAAGAGCTATTGATATATTGTTATCTTTTATAACTGTTTCTAAATCGTTCATTGAATAACAACGAATACCTGATATTACTCGACTAACTTTTTCGGGTGATATATCAAATGCCGCCGTTATTTTTAACTTAGGCCGTTTGCCTATAAAATATCCAGTGATCGCTATTCCTAAATTACCCATTCCAACTACAGCTACATTTAGTCCATCGCGACTATCGAGAATATTTCCAATAACTTCAATTAATTCTTTAACGTCATATCCTTTTTTTTGTGCGCTTGAATAACCAATAAACATTATATCACGACGAACTTGTACTGCGGTTATATTTTGTAAAATGGCCAATTCATGAGAATAAATGTGTGTCTTTCCTTTTGTAAGGCAATTCAGTAAGGTCCTTCTATAGCTACTTAATCTTTCAACTGTTTTTTTAGGTAGTAATTTCATGCTTATTATATTTTATATTAATTCGTCTATCTTTTCCGTCTTGGGGGTACGTTTTGTCAGATTAGATTAGATCAGAACATCACGTTGAGCGTATTTTGTATGAAGATATCTTTTGCTCTTTTCACCCAAAGGGTTTATTAAAAATGTATCGTATAGCTCACGAATTGATGGGTTTTTGTGGGCTGAATTAATTGTTTCATTCTCATCAATACTATATAAAGTTTTCATTCTATTACGTAAAATTGTTTCATCATTACTGTTACATTGTCCAGCACCCGCAAAACATCCGCCTTGACATGATGTTACTTCTGCAAAAATTAAGTCTTTCCTTCCTGATTCAATATCTGAAAAAAGTTTCTTTATTTGCGTCATTCCTGATAATACCATAAAGCATGATTCTTTCCCTACAAGCTTTGTCTTTATCTCACGTATTTCTTTGGTACTTCGGATGTATTGTAATTTTGTAGTATCAATTTCTTTTCCATCTTTGAAATAGGATAAACTTCGAATTAAGCCTTCTGTTAAACCCCCTGCAGTAGCAAAT
>JBBRXJ010000070.1:0-19744 GCA_038248505.1 Bacteroidales bacterium | reverse complement strand
TTTCGGTAAAAATTATTAAAACAACTCAGCAAATCCCGTCAGGGATTCTAATTGTTTTTTTTATATTATACCATTCTACCTAAATATCAAATTGCTAAGCTAAAGCATGACCTTGGTGTATGATAATGTAGAATCAGTTTTGCTATACCCATTGTAAATAAGTGATAATCCAATTTTCGTTTCACTCAATTAATTTAGTATTTAGACTAAATATAAAAAAATAGTATTTTACAATTTAGATAGAGAGCGACAAAAGCCACGCCCTGTATGTTAAAAATTTAGTTTAGAAAAATTATCGCTTGGGTAAGAAAAAAGCCTGTAAATATACAGGCTTTAATACGTTCAATAAATTTGCGGAGAAAGAGGGAGTCGAACCCCCGGTCCCACCGAAGCAGGACAACAGATTTCGAGTCTGCCGCATTCGACCACTCTGCCATTTCTCCTTTGAAGGGCCATAAAGATACTCTATTTTGTCAAAAACGAACTCTTTCTCTTACATCTATTCTCAAAAAATATGGAACTCGTTTTATACTCGTATTTGTATATAAGCTTATAATTTGCTCCTAATTATCTTAATTTACATATCACAATTTCCGACTGATTTAGGACAAGAAATAGATATTTATTCTACATCAATTGTATTCAAATCTGAGTAGAAAATAGGATATCGTATAATCTTACTGTTGAATAATCCCTTTTATTTTGAAATGGCCGCATTAAAATTATCGTTAATTACAATCTGACCATTGTTTGACCGGATAAATTTGATATCATCAATTTCACCACTACCTAAGAAATAAACGTGAATCCCCTTTATTTCACCAAGCGATTTTGTATATGTGAATTTATGAATGGATTGGCCATTAAAAAATAATTCTCCTTTTTTATCTTTTACACGAACGGTAAAAGTACTCCATTCAAATAAGTTTTGTGCAAGAAATGACAAATCATCAAATTGACCATTGCGTTTGTAATCACCCCACAAAATTCTTGATAAACTTGAACAACCAATATTATTGAGTGTTACAGAGGAAAAACCATTTGTGCCTAAAAACCGTAAAGTAAAATGATAGCAACCTCGAGTTCTTAGTAATTTATTCAATCGTAAACGTGATGAAAATTCCATGTTATCGCCATCAACACCAAAGTCATCAATATTTTTAAATTCAGTACTATAATCAGAGGTGGTATCAACATCACACTTTACTAGTTCACTAGGAAGTAGAACCAGTCGGTCTTTATTTGCTAATAGATTTTCAGGTAACTTGAAATAGGTATCGCCAATAAATGCACCATAATCCCAACCCTTTGAGCGTACCATTACTTTATCAGTTGCTATAACTTTATTTTTGCGCTTTAGATAGACGTAGTAGTAGTATGAATTGTAATAGGTATGTGTTACAATATGCTCTTCTTTTGGTAAGTTTATGTTTAATGGCGGATGAAAAAACTCATCAAAAGAAATACTAAAATCATCGCCTCTTAATTTAGTGATATCATACTGAAAAGCCACTGTATGCGGGGCATAACCATCTAAATTATGTCCACTAAAATAATACGACCGATTAATAATACTTAAATCAGAAAAGATGAGCATTAATATAATTGTTATTAGTGCTAAGCCCCCAGTTATTGCGAGAAGTAATTTATTTTTGACCAACAAAGTAGAGAGGTTTGTAACAAAATTTCTTCCTTTCTTCTTTTTAAAATCCGTCCAACTCTCATAGCCAAGATAACGTACCAAACTGTTTCTGGTTTCAAGCTGCGGATTAAAATTGTCCTTATATGATTTGTCTTGACCAAAAATTCGTCGAATGGAAGAGATACTTATAGAAATACCAGTAATACGTGATATATCTTCACTTAAGGTTTTAAAGTTATGATTAGTCCATCCCTCCTTTTTACCCCAACTCAATTTATCTTCAATCTCTTTTATGCAGAGGCGAAGGTATTTCTTCTCTATGTTTAAGGGATTGATCATAATTGATTACTTAATTATAAAATTACTTAATTATGCGAAGATTAAAATTAAAAAATTTTTTCAAAACTCCTCATATATGCAAAGGCAATTTAAATTTGATTTGTTATGTATTTGTTATTGAGATATATAAAAAACCATTGTTTTTCAAAATTAGCTTATCTATTGACTTATATTGTAAAATTCCATATATAGATCATTTGAGATAGCATTTTGATTTAGTTTATAATAAAAAGTTTAAAACAGCTGAAAATAAAAACTATTTACAACTTAACATCTATATATCAGAGGCATACTAATAAAACTCAATTTGTTATTTATATTTATTTTGATACGGTAAAATATGTACCTTTGTTTCAATTTTGCAATTAAAAAACGTGTTTATATATTTAATAATTAAGTGCCTACATCGTTTTAAACTAGCATTTAATATTTTATTTTTAAAACAATTATGACCTCATGAAAAACCTTTACTTAAAATCCATGGCATTTAAAAAATGATGCAATAAATGAATTGCTGGGAAATAAACTAGTATTATCGGTTTATCATAATCCATTTATGAATAGCACTAAGCTTAACTATAAAGGATAAGACTCTTGTTAAAATTGAATTGTGTAGTATATTAGGATCTAAAATAGTCTATTTACTTGGTAATACAGAACAAATAGGCGAACAATTCCTTGAAATTAAAACAGATTATTTACCACAAGGAGTATATTATATTACCGTTTTTATTGATGGTGTTTCATCAACAATAAAAATTATAAAGTATTAAAAATATTGCTGAATTGCTGTAAATTTTCATCTCTACAGCAATTTCATTTCTACATCATATCGCCACCACCACCATTAAATTGCATTTCGTTAACATCACGTGAGCGTGATTGCTTGTAATTATTAAATTTATAGCTTATAGAAAAGGTAAATACTGGTGATTTGCGTGTAAACTGCATACTACTATAAAAGCTTTTGTCATAAGATTCCATCTTAAATTTCATGCTTGAGAAAATATCAAATGCTTGTAAAGTAATACTCATTTTCCTTTTAAAAACATCTTTTCTCAGTGCTGCATTGGCAACAAAAAAACCGCTTCTGTTTCCTTGTACTGTAACAGTGAGTCCATTATACATTCCCGTTAGTTGAAATTTAGTATCATGAGGAAACTTAACTGTATTACTGAATCGAATGTCCCAAGTATTCGTTGATTGGTTGACCTCGCTATCTTGAAATGTTCCTTCTAAACGATAATTATATATATTTCCACTCGCATTTACATTCCAAATTTTAAGAAGTACTAGATTCATCATTAACTCAACACCAGTTGAAAAATCACGATCAATATTTTCAAATGTGCGCAACATAACTGAATCGCTTAACATGGTACTTATCATGTTTATTTTATTATAGGTTTCACGATAATATCCTTCGAGTGAAATGAATGAGGTTTTAATCTTTTTCTGATATCCTAACTCAAAACTATTTGTAAATTCAGGTTGCAAACCAGGATTTCCTCTCCGCAAATTATGTTGATCGAAATATGTACTAAAAGGATTTAGTTCACGACCGCTAGGTCTATTAATACGTCTACTATAACTAAGCATTAATTCTTGATTTAAAGGAAGTGGGCGTGATATATGAATACTTGGGAAAAAATCAAAACGCATCATTTTGTCTGTACGGTTTATAGTAATTTGTTTTGTTAAACGATCAGTTACCTCCCCTCGTAAACCAAGCAAGATACCCATTCCTAAAATCTTATCACTCCATGTTGAGTAAACACCATAAATATTTTCATGGTACAACAATTCGTTACTTTGACTCGAATCGTTTAACCAAAGATTATTTGAATTGTACAATTTTTCATATAACAAAATACCTTCCTCGTTGTCACTCTCAATCTGAATACCTGCTTCGTACTTGTGGTTTTTATTAAAAAGTTTCGTGTAATCTGCTTTTATTTTTAAACTCCATTCATTCGATAATTCGGTCGTTTTCTGTTTGTCTGCATTTACTCCTGCAATTTCCCATGTATTCCCAGTAGTATACTCATTGAAATAATCAATATCTTCATCACTTGATTTCGAAAACTGTATTGAACTCTCAAACTTTTGACCAGAGGTATCAAAAATGTGATCATAATTTAAATAGCTGTTATAATTATGACTTATGTCATCTGACTTTCTTTCTCTTAAAGCATATTCATCAAGGCCCGATGTACTTGTTCGATGAAAATAATTATTAAAGTTTGGGCCATGACTACTGTTTCCAGCTTCTCCCATAATTGAAATAAAATTTTTATCATTAATGGTATACTCAGCACCGCCTTTGAATTTTAAACCAGCGTGATAAATAAATCCATCTCCTTTATTATCTTCAAATGTAGTATCGTTTGTTCCGTAAACCTCACGTCGCGAAGTACGAATTGTTTTGTCTTTTCGATCATTAAAGTCAATACCTGCAATAAAATTTACCTTCTTTACTCGGTAATTTAACATCATGTCAGCTTTATATTTGTTGTAACTACCTAGTGAAGCATTAATAATTCCATTTACTCCCAAGTCTTTATTTTTTTTCATAATAATATTAATGATACCACCAACACCCTCCGGATCATACTTTGCAGAAGGATTTGTTATGATCTCAATATTTTCTATGGAAGCAGCCGGAATTTGTTGTAGCGCTTCACTCCCGCGTAAAACAGTAGGTTTACCATCAATTAGCACTTTAAAATTAGCACTACCTCGTAGCGTAACATTTCCATCAATATCGGTTTGTATTGAGGGAGTATTTTCCAATGCTTCAACGGCACTACCACCAATGGCAGTTAAATTGTGGCTTACATTAATAATTTTTTTATCAATTCGGTATTCAATTAGCGCTTTTTCACCTGTTATTACCACCTCATCAAGGGCATCCATTTCTGGTGATAGAATCATTTTACCCGTATTTGCAAAGGGTTTTTGAGGATTAAGCACAATTCCTCGCATTCTTGTTTTTGTATATCCAATAAAACTTGCTTCCAAAAAATATTTTCCCCAGACTAAATCTTTTATAACAAACTTGCCTGTTGAGTCTGTTATAGCGCCGGTTATAAGACTACTATCTTTTTCTTTATAAATAGCAACACTTACATATTCAAGAGACATCTTATGAATGGTATCCATAATTCTACCACTAATAGTACCGCTAATAGGCATCTCACGTGGCATTGCACTTGAGTTGTTTGTGCGTTGACTAAAGCAAATCAGACTATTACCTAACAATAAAACAAAAACAAATCCTTTAAACATAAATTTTAATTTGGATATTAGACAGCCTGATGTTAGAAACGTTTAAAGAAAGATAAAATTATTTTTTTGATGCAATAAAACGAATTATCTCTGAACTTCCACTGTGAAAATTGCCTTCATTTAGTATTATTTCAATTTCTTTATTCAAAGTGATTGTCAGAGAAGTAAAATCATCTTCTAACAAATTGATATTATAAAGCATTGTAATATCTTTTGGGCCACCACTATTTTTATTGATTTGTTTTTTGTTAAATGCTTCCATAAATAGAATTCCATCTTTTTTAAGAAAAGAGAGAAGATTTTGATGTATTTTAGAACGAATACTTGCTGGGTAATGAGCATAAATTAAAGCAACAACATCAAATGACTCCAGCGCAAAATTCATTTTCGCAGCATCCATAATTAAATAATCAAATGAAACGTGTTTTTTCTCAGCAAGCGTTTTGGCTTTTCGTTGCCCTTCGGTACTTAAATCAAATGCCGTAACCTTCCACCCTTTTGATGCAGCATAGCATGCATTACGACCTTCTCCCTCACAAGGAATCAGAATACTTCCAGGTGTAAGTTTGTCAATCATTTCTTTAAAAAATTCATTCGCTTCCTCGCCGTATATATATTCATTGGCAGCGTAACGTTGATTCCATTGGTTTTGCATTTTTTTAAAAAATATTACAATTTATAATGTAAGCCTAATGCAATTTAGTTATTAGTAGAATATTACTATTAAAAAGGAAGAATTGTTTTTTTAATTCTGCTGAATAATACACCAAAGACAAATTTCACACTAAAATACCAAAGCAGGTGGCTGAGGTAATCCGGTTTGTAACGCCTTTATTTACGGGTGCTTCTTCGCCTAGCGAAAAACTCAATGTGGCTCCTCAGCGTCCTGCTTTCATCAAAATATAAGAGATTTGGTTTCATTAAAAAGCAGTAAATATCTAATTGCTGTATGATAATGTACAATCAGATAAAATAATTATACCAATATATTTATTATATAGTCCAATAAGAATCCGAAAAGACATAATTAAAACTGCAAGTCTTTTTAACTTTTTCGTTTGTTAATATTTTTTTTACTCAGTAATAAAATCACTTACCTGATCAAGTGTGTAATGTAGTTTGTTTGTATACATTCTTTTTATCGTTGACCAAATGTTTTCAGCATGATTCAATTCAGGACTATATGGAGGGAAAAACAAAAGAGCAATATTTTCTGATATTTTTAGCGCTTTAGCTTTATGAAAAGCTCCGTTATCCAGGACAATAATTTTATATTCAGTTGGATGTTGCATGGAAAATTCAGTTAAAAAAGCTGAAAATTATCTGCATTACATTTGGGCATCTCCAATAAAAATTTATCTCCATTTATAAGAGAAAATGCTCCGAACAAATAAAGGGTTTTAAATATTTGATGGAATGGGCAAATAGGCTTAATGCCTCTTGCTGTTAATGCTTTACCATTTATCATAAATAAGCCAAATATGCTTTCATCTTGGTAAAATAAATTTACATATGTGTATTTAAAGTCTGCTTTGAATATTAATTCTTGGCACTTTTGCCCGAAGTTTTTTTTAAAGTCTCAACCAATAAATCATCTTTTTTAACATGACTTTTTCTTGCTACTTTTATTTTGCTTCCGAAATGACGTTTTGCATATTTAAGTAATGTTATATATTTAATATCCAGTGAAAGCTCCGTATTTACCCAATTAAGTAATTCTGTGTAGCCTCTTATACCATTCTTTGGATTGTTTAATTTCTTCTCTATTTTTCCGTGTTGCTCTTTTGAAATTACGCTCTTCTTAAAACCTCCTACACGACCATGCTTTAATAATGGTTCTATACCTGAAATATTATATACTCTGCGCCATTTTATAATGCTATTATGATTAATGCCTGTAATTTGAGCTAAATCTCTTTTTGAAATACCTGTTAATTCATGTTTTTTAATCTCAATGAGCATCAATAGTCGTTTCCCTATTAATTCTCCATTTTTGCGCGTAAGATCTTTAAGTTCGATTAAGCTCTCTTTTACAGTGATTTGTAGTGGTGATGCCATATGTGTATAATTATTATATAGTCCAAATATACTAAAAAATTGATACACAGGCTTTAGACTACATATTATTTATAAATGATATTACTCCACAACTTTTCATCATGAGCCCGTTGTACTTCCAGTAAAAACCCTTATGCTTTGATCTATTACGACGAAGTCTATCTTCTGGCTCTGTACTCAGCCCATAATAGAATTTATCTAGCGTCTTTGAAAAAAAGCTTTTAGAAATAGTTTTTTGTGTATATGACAAGAATCCTTATTTCAAAAGGATGAAAAAACTATTGATTAAAATATAGATTGTAATGAGGATTAAGCTCTCTTTGCGGCTTCGTCGTATTCCATTTCAAGAGTACTAATTAATTCTTTTACAGAAATAATCTTGTCAATACGATAGGCATTACTACCAGCAAATACGAAACCTTCATCTGTATTGCCTATACGAGCTTGCACAAGTGCTTTAGCAATACAATATGGACTTGTTTTATAATTGCATGTTCTGAGGCAATGGTGAGGGCAGTTAATAGGTGTTCTTATACCTTCATTAACACCTTGTAAGAATTTATTATAAATGGCTCTACCAGGCATACCAACAGGACTCTTAATGATACTTATGTCTTTCTCTGTAGCATCAATATATTTTTGTTTAAAAGCTTCTGAGGCATCGCATTCATGGGTAGCAACAAAACGTGTTGCCATTTGAACGCCACTTGCTCCCATTTGCATAAAATTATATATATCAGCACCAGTAAATATTCCTCCTGCAGCAATTACAGGAATGGTAGAATTATATTTCTTTTCTATAGCACGAACGGCTGTAACAACCTCAGGTAAAAGTTTCTCTAATTGAAAATTTGGATCAAATAGCTGATCCTCTTTAAATCCAAGATGCCCACCTGCCTTAGGTCCTTCAACAACGATAGCAGAGGGTAGTCTATTATAGGTGTTTTTCCATTTATCGCAAATTACCGTTGCAGCTCTTGCAGATGAAACGATTGGAACCAATTTTGTTTTAGAATCAGCAGGAACAAGAGCAGGTAATGATAAAGGTAAACCGGCTCCAGAGAATATAATATCAGCACCTTCTTCTACAGAAGTGCGAACTAGGTTATCATAATCAGTTACAGCAACAAGAATATTTACACCTAAAACACCATTGGTAAGTGCTTTAGCCTTCTGCAATTCTGTGCGTAATGAATTAATGTTATTTTGTTTATAGTTTCGTCCATCATGATCATGAAGTAATCCTAAACCAACCGTTGCAATAACACCTATTGCACCTTGAGTAGCAACTGCTGATGCTAAACGAGCCCCAGAGATGCCTACGCCCATTCCCCCTTGTATAATCGGGAGGCGTACTTCAATATCACCTATTTTTAATGCCTTCAATTTTTTACTTCTTCAAATTCACAATACATCTCATTTTCAATAATATATCGCTTTTGAGACTTTTTTTTTAAACGCCTAAAAATACTCTTTTTATGATAGCCGCCATGACTTTCATTACTTTTTCTTTAGAAATCATTAAAATTTATGTCTTTTACTAATATTGGCTGTACTTCAAATATATCATATATTGCACATTATCAATTATAAAAGATATTTTATTCGATTTTTTAAGGATAAATGAAAAAAACATTTACATTTGCAAACCTTTTAGTTAAAAGAAAGAACATAGTTAAATAAGAGGGAGCATAGCTCAGCTGGTTCAGAGCATCTGCCTTACAAGCAGAGGGTCACAGGTTCGAACCCTGTTGCTCCCACAAAGGCCTTCAGGTAACTGAAGGCCTTTTTCATTCTCCTTTGAAATTATATCTTATATAATGTAAAAACCTTCTGAATGTAACGCTTAATCGTTACTCTCAGAAGGTTTTATTATTTTATATCTTGCTCTAAAAAACTATCGTTGTTTTCTTCTATCACCATAACTACTGCTGCGGCTATCACTTCTACTATTTCTGCTATCGCCACCACTACTGCGGCTATCTCCTCTGCTACTTCGTCCTTCACCACCACGACTATTTCTACTATCGCCGCCGCTATTTCTGTCATTATAACTTCGCCTTTCACCTTGGCGCTTAAAATCAGAGCCTTGGTAATTATCTCGGCGTTTTGCAGGTGAAACGCCATCTTCTGCATCTTCACGAATAACTATTTTGCGATCGTCGTAAACCAATTCGTTCGACAAAGCCTTTAAGCTAGCCATAGATTCAAGCGGGGCTTCAAAAATGGTGTGCTTTTGAAAAATATCAACTTTACCAATTGCGATTTGACGTCCATCTTTTACATGCTCGCTAATGATTTCCATTAAATGATTTGGAAATAATCCATCAACCTTACCTATATTAATATACAACTTACCATAACCTTCCTTTGCCTTTCCTGATGATCGTCCAATATCACGAGAATCACTGCGGTGATCTGCAATATCAATATCTGGAGCCGCTTTATAATAATCGAGAAAGCGATTGAACTCTACAGATAGAAAGCGTTGTATTAACTCATCTTTGTCGTAAATATCTAAACGCTTCTTTATTATTGGGAGGTAAGGTGCAATATTTTTATATCCCACTTCAATCTTGTCTATTTTATCAATAAGATTGAAAAGTTGTTTCTCACAAATCTCTTTACCACCAGGTACTTTAGCCCATTCAAAAGTTATTCCACTAGTACGTTCAATTTGTCTAACGTAGTTTTTTTCTTTAACATTAATGATAGCAATTGAGATGCCTTCTTTACCTGCACGTCCTGTTCTGCCACTTCGGTGCGTATATGCTGCTGCTTCATCTGGCAAATTATACTGAATAACATGCGATAAATCATTCACGTCAATACCACGTGCAGCAACATCGGTGGCTACAAGTATATGTAAATTGCGTAAACGAAATTTATTCATAACAAAGTCACGTTGACTTTGAGATAAATCGCCATGAAGTGCTTCTGCGCTATAGCCGTCTTGTATTAATTTATCTGCTATTTCTTGTGTATCCTTACGTGTTCGACAAAAAACAATACCATATATTTCAGGATAGAAATCGGCTATGCGTTTTAAGGCCGCATATTTATCACGAGCATGAACAATATGGCAGATGTGTCTGATATTCTCAGCACCCATATTTTTGTTTCCTACTGTGATTTCGCGAGCATCGCTCATGTATTTTTTTGCAATACGAGCAATTTCAGGAGGCATAGTAGCTGAGAAAAGCAAAGTATTTCGAACTTCAGGAAGGCTTTCGAAAATAGTTGTAATACTATCCGTAAAACCCATATTGAGCATTTCATCCGCTTCGTCTAAAATCACTTTATGTACGTGATCTAATCGAACAATTTTACGCTCCATTAAATCAATCAAACGACCTGGAGTTGCCACTAAAATATGAACGCCTTCACGTACCTTGCTTGCCTGGGTTGATATGGGCGCACCGCCGTAAACAGGAAGTACATGTAATCCTTTTAAATATTTGGAATATGAAGCCAAATCGCTTGCTACTTGCATGCACAACTCACGTGTGGGACAAAGTATTAAGGCCTGTGGTTTCTTTAGTGCAATGTCTATCTGATGCACAATGGGTAAACCGAATGCCGCTGTTTTTCCGGTACCAGTTTGAGCTAATGCCACGATATCGGTATCGTGCGCTAGTAGTAATGGGATTACCTGTTCTTGCACAGGCATAGGATTAACAAATCCTAATTCAGTAACAGCCCGTATTATAGGGGCTGATAAACCTAATTCTTCAAATGTCATGTAATTGATTGTTTTGATATTCTCCGGGATTTTTAATACTTTGAGCCCTGTTGCTGTCTATCAGACTAGCTATAAATCCCGAAAATTGGAACATGCAGGCTTGCTTGAAAAAAATCCGTTGTGAAATAATTAATAATGGGCACAAATATATATATAAAATAGCACATTACCTTTGTTATTATAAAGAAAATGAAGATGCTATGCACTTTCTTTGGCGCATTTGCGACATATTCTGTCTTTTTATACAATTCATTTTATACAGCAAAATGAATTATTCACGCTTTTTCTTAATTTTGAGATACAATTTATGTTATGAAAAAACAAGTACACCAAAAAACACAGACAGCTCCTAAAAAGAATGCAGAGGACTCAACGATACAAAAACTCAAACTAATTGTATTGCTCATCCTTGGCGCTGCATTTGTAGTTTTTTCGCCTGGTTTACGGAATGAATTTGTTACCTGGGATGATTATAATTATATTGTAAATAATCCTGTCGTACAATCATTATCGATTGAAAACATTCTACACATCTTTCATTACAAAACATTTATCATGGGGAACTATCATCCCCTAACCATTCTCAGCTATGCGGTTGAATATAAGGTTGCGGGACTAAATCCGTTATTATATCATCTCAATAACATTCTACTACATTTACTCAACACCGCACTGCTTGCATACATTATTTGGAATTTGAGTAAAAAATATTATACTACAATCATTGCAACGGCCCTGTTTGCTATTCATCCTATGCGTGTTGAATCTGTTGTATGGGCCGCTGAACGCAAAGATGTATTGTACACATTCTTCTTTTTATTTTCATTCATATTTTACCTTTGGTACATCACCAAAGAGGAAAAAAAGAATCGGAACTACATCTTGTCCCTAGTGTTTTTTCTTTTTTCAATTCTGAGCAAAGGTCAAGCAGTAGTGCTTCCGCTAACTTTTATTTTGATTGACTATTGGATAAAACGACCCATCACTAAAAAAATAGTCATTGATAAAATTCCATTCTTCCTCCTTTCATTGGCATTTGGATTGCTAGCAATGAGTGCTCAATCATCTTCACTCACCGCACAGCGACTTGATGATTACACGATTTTTGAACGACTGCTATTTGCAAATTACAATTTGGTAGCCTATTTATATAAACTCATTGCACCTTTTAGTTTAGCCTGTTTCTATGGATATCCTGCTGCAAACGAAATGCTAAAAGTATACGTTTCTCCATTTATTGTTCTGGCAATATTGACATGGATTATTGTAAAACATCGCAGCAACCGCAGCATAATGTTTGGAACAGCTTTCTTCCTATTTACTATATTTATTGTAATATAACTGTTGCCAGTAGGCGATCAAATTATTGCGGATAGATACACCTACATTCCGTATATAGGGTTATTCTTCATTATTGGCAATTTAATGCAACAACTAATTGATCGAAATTTTAAATGGAAAAATAATATTCTCTACGCAAGCTATTTTATTTTTGTATTGTTTTCAGTATTAAGTTTCATGCAATCGCGCAGCTGGCTTACCACCGAAACACTTTGGCAAAATACGCTAAAAAACAATCCCATTGAACCCATCGCACACAGCAGTTTAGGAATATACTATATTGAGAAAAAGGAATACGATAAAGGTATTTCACATATCACTATTTGTTTGGAACACAAAGATCGTTTTAAAGAAATTTTTAAAGCTTATAATAATTTAGGTAAAGCATTTAGTGAAACCAACAAGCCAAATGCGGCAATAGCTAGTTTTAATAATGCTTTGGCTATTGCGCCTGGTTTTGTTGAGGCACGTTTTAATCGTGGCCTTACCTATACTGATATGGAAAAATATGATAGCGCAGTGGTTGATTTTACCTTTATTGTGAAAAAACTAAATCCAAATCACGCTCCAGCATATTATAGTAGAGGATTGGCATGGAAGAAAGCCGGACAATTAGACAGCGCCATCAACGACTATACAGAAGCAATTCGTATAAGTCCAGATTATTCCGACGCACTAACAAACCGAGGGAATGTGTATTTTAATAAAGGGATCGCCTTAGATGCTGATGGTGATAAAGCCCATGCATTTTTGTTGTATGACAAAGCAATATCGGATTACAATACATCGGTAAAAAGCAATGCCAACGACGGCAATACATGGATGAATTATTCGATGGCATTGTATAAAAAAGGCGATTATGTAACAGCTCTGAAGTATGCTCAAAATGCAACGAATTGCGGAAAAACTCCAGATCCCGTTTATATTGATATACTAAAAAATGGCTTGAAAAAATAATACACACAGACTATGGAAAGAAGAAAGTTTATTGGGCTAGGGCTTGTGAGTGCTGCGCTTTTACCTTTGTCAGAAAGCATTTTTTGCAAATGATGTCGTGAATATAAAAAAAATTGCATTAATAGGCGATTAAATACGTTTAGGATATACTCCCTATGTGAAAACCCTACTTGGTTCTGATATAAATATTTTTTCTCCAGAGCCCTATGGTGAGCATACCATAAATATTTAAAATATGTACACTTGTGGTTATTGAGAGAAGATCCTTATTTGATTCATCTGAATGCAGGTTTACACGATTTAAAAACAATTGCGTATGGCGATACTGCAGGAGCAAATTTAATTCCCATAAATCAGTATAAAGAAAATCTTAAACGTATTTTTGACTTCATTCATACACGAACAAAGGAGAAGTGTATTTGGGCTACAACAACTCCGGTAATCAATGAAAGGGCACGTCAAGATCATTCGAAGTACTTAGATTTTGAGCGTTATAATGTAGATGTTATTCGTTACAATGAGGCTGCAGTTACAATTGCAAACGACATGCAAATTCCCATAAACGATTTATATTCTTTTGTTATGAAAAACAATCCCGATACAATAATATGCAATGATGGTGTACATTATACTGACGCCGGTTACCAAATGCTTGCGCAGGTAGTTGCTACTGAAATTAAGAAGTATATTTAGGGAAACCGAAGTCTTACATAGGGCTTCGTAGGGTATATAAAATATGCATTGGATGAAGCGACTAAACAAGTATTATAGTTAGAATCTCTCGACACTCTATCTATTTCTCACATCCATATCAACACAACACTAAACACCATCATCACAAACATGGCATAACCAATATATTTTGCCGAACGTGATGAGCTAAAAAAGCGTTGCACCAAATTGCCCATCAGCACCCAGCAAATCATACAAGGGAAACCAATCATTCCAAAAATGATGGTGAAAAGAAAAACATTCAGATGCATATTTGATGTGTGTGGCATAAATGCTGATGCTCCGCTTATAGCCATGATCCATGCTTTTACATTAACAAACTGCATTAAAAAGGCAGCCCTAAAACCTATTTTTAATGGAATCTTTTCATCGGAGGGACCCATTGGTTTACTAAGAACATAGGCAAGATACAAGAGCCACAATGATCCGATAATTTTCATAACCACTGCTGTCATTGGATTTGAAGAGATGATCCAAGCAATTCCATAACCTGCTATATATAACATTGCTGAAAACCCAAAGAAAATTCCCAGCATTAAAAACCAACTTTTCCTTAATCCATAAGCCCTGCCATAACTAAACAAAATATAATTATTAGACCCTGGTGTTATGGATGTTATTAAAGCAAATAAGATGTAAGCGGCAATATCAAAAGTCCCCATCTTATGGTTAAAACTTAATGAATTTTGTAGTTATTTTATTGTCGCCTGTTTTTAAAGTAATAAAATACAAACCATTATCAATATCCGAAATGCCTATTGAATTCGTAACATTTTCAATTTGAATTTCACGTATGATACGTCCGCCTGCATCACTGATAATGAGACTTACGTGTGAATTTAAAATGTCATTTAATACAATATTAATAATATCGGAAGATGGATTTGGATATACTTCAAAATGAATTTTGCCAACGGCACTTTCTGTTATTTCTGTAGTTATATCGTTAATTCGATGGGGTCCTAAAATAGCACTTGCTCCTGTATTATCGTCGCTACAGGCAATGGCAACTACCCGATAATAAAAATTGACGCCGCGAGGAATCATATAGTCAATCCACATTTGCACATTCAGTGCACTTCCGGTGCTATGGCGTGGACGATATACCACTGTTTTCCAGTTACCCGATGTTCCAATTCTCTTATCAATTCTAAAGCCTATTTCATCGCTTGAAGCATCAGCCCACGTAATTATAGCACCAGTTGAATCAGACAATAATGAAACCAAAACATTTGTTGGAGCAGTAGGTGATATACCCGGGCAACTAAGCAGTAAATCACCAGTACCCGTACTTGCTATGCTATTACTAACAAATGCAGCATCAGTAAATGTGCTTGTACTCATATTTCCATAGGTATTTGCTCCTGTATTCCAAGCAAACAATGATCCGTATTGATTAATATTATATCCACCCATATATGAGCCATTGCCCTGATTGCGGGTTACACACCATGAGTTTAATGTTGAGGTTCCTCCATCGGTTTGGGCAAGAATTCCCTCTCCATCATTACCGGGATTTGAACCTGTGCCATCATAATAATTACTATCTACCCAAAGTGCTTTGCCGCATATGTCATAAGCACGTGAAAGATTATCAGAGATACATCCGTTACCACCGGCACATGATTTTATATAGCCATCAAGTGTCAAAGTCCATCCACTACCCAAGCCATAAATATCATCGCCCGCATTGCAATAGTTTCGAATGTTCTTATTATTTTTTATAATAGTCCATAAGCCTGAAGCATCAACCCCTTTTCGTCCATGATTATAAATATAGTTGTCTTTAATTATTACATTCTTTTGAAAGTATCCGGAGTCTTTATTGCTTGTAACATTGTATAATGATTTGTTACATTCTACCCCAAAATTTATGGCATAATCAAAAAGCAAAACATCAATCGGATTTGACAAACAAACTTTGGAGCAACCCTTTGATTGATCAGTATTACATATCAATTGATTATACTTAAAACATTTAGTGGGTTTTGGAAGAAGATTGTTTCCTATGAAAACATTTGAACCATAAATTTGAATGCGTGCAGCAAACTTATACATGAAATAGAAATCGGGATTTGGTTTCGGAACGCTTGATGTCAAACCATAATCAATCGCATTATTAATTACAACAGCATTTGCAATAACGCAACCAAACACAAAGCGTCCTTTGCCTGCACCCACAAAAGGCTGTCCGCTAGTACCTCCGGCATAAGGATCAATGGGGTGTGTTCCATCGGGTACACGGTTAGCCCATGCGCCAAATGTTTTTGTGCTCATCCATGCTCCGGCGGTACTATATTTGGCGCCCCATGTAAATTGAGGGCCAAAGTAAACGGTAGCACCTTCCAAATGCACCCATGCAATACCAATATTATTTACATCTTTTAATTGTTCTGATGCGGAGGTTTTTAAACCAATAATATTCCAATCGCAGGGAACATAGCCACTATCAACAAGAGCGGGTTTTTTTATGTATTTAAAGATAAATTTAGTAGGCAAAACTAATGTGCCATCAATAGAAACACTATCGCTTACAGGTCTATCTCCAAGAATTACAACGCCTGTCTTTAACATCAATCCTCTTCCATTGGGGCCTTCATAAGGTCCGCTTGTAAAATCATAGGTTCCGGTAGGATAATACAAAACACCTCCGCCAGCCAAATAGAGTAAATCGCGTGCATTTTCAAAACGTTCAAAATTAGTAACTCCATTACTATATGTGCCCATATTAATTTTATTTACCCATTTAATTTTATCTGTCCATGTTGGATAGGAATCATTCCCATAATAGGAGGCTATTGGATTTTGGGCATTCAATGCAAGATTGAATACAATGCAAAATAGAAGATAGATTCGTTTCATAGAATTATTATATATTTACGAAAATATCAATTTATAAGCAGAAAATATCAGATTTCGAATTTTCATCTAATAAAAACCATTTGTTGCAATATGAACAATATAGATAAATGCCCAAAATTTCATGCTGTAAGTACGGAATCATAATTGATCATATACCACATTGAATATCTACTCATTTAAAATTATGAACGAAGAAAAATAAATTTTTGAATCAGTATGAAAAGGCTTGAAAAAACTACTTTGTGATATTATTTGTACATTGCTGTTAAAATCTCTAACAAAAAAATAAACTATGAATAAATTTTTACTCTCCGTTTACTGTCTAACTTTTTTGTTTTATTCATTCATGTTTGGACAAAACTTTACTGTAAACACCGCAACATATATTGGTGGCAGTTCTACTGCTGATGAAATAAACGCTTGCGATGTAGCACCTGATGGGACAATAGTTATAGGTGGAAGACTTCCTGGATTTAATCCTGGGGGAGTAACTCCCATTGATTTATTAGGTGGAGGCAATGGTGTAGTAGTACGATTGAACAGTACAGGAACAACAGTGCTTTCCATTACACGAATAGGTGACACTATACAAGATTTAGAAGTAGGTGCCGATGGTAAAATCGCTATCACAGGAAATTTTGGGGTAGGTCTCCTTAATGCAGATGCATCCGCATTTATATGGTATTCCGACACAATTAAAAAAGGACACTTGTATGCACATACGCGTACATTCTTTGGCGACTTTACTAGTGCCACAATAAATATAAAATATCGTAGAGCATTATCGCGTGTTTCCATCGGTTCCGATGGAACAGTGGCATGCCTTCAAGTACCGGTTTATTGTTGGAATCTAACGCCTGGAAAACCAATGTGGTATTGCTATGTATATAATTCATCGGGGACTTTATTAAAAACATTAACGGGTGGTGGTTATTATGTTAAGGATACCTGTGGTGACACAAAATTTGTAGTAAATGCATATGCCGAAGATGTTGCAGTAGACGGAGTAAACCACAGTGTAATTGTAGCTGGCTGGAATCCTGATAAAGAAAAAGGAACACCTTATGTACCCATACATATTCCATTTATATATGCTTATGATTACAGTGGAAATATAAAATGGAAAGATTATCAATTTGCAGCCAACGATTGTTATGCTGTACCTGCTTATGCCGATAGCCGCATCAACGAGATTACCGTTGGGCCTGATGGTTACTTGTATGCAGCCGGATATATTCATGGAGGCGATCATTTGTTTGCACGCAATCCTAAAAATGTTTCGCAAGCTGCAAATGTACATACAGGTTATGATGCTTACTCAAATGCCTATAGTATGGGTGCTGGAATTGATCAAGCATATTTTTGTAAGTATGATGTTACCAATGGAAATATTTTAAAAGGACAAGCTTTATTGGTAAGAAAGAATACAGATGGAACCGGAACACCTAATCAGAGTTTAATCAAAGGTATTGAAATAGACGCAGATGGTCGTGCATACATGGTTGGCTATTGCCAGCTATATTTAAAAAGTAGGGCCACTCAACAAATAGCTGGAACATCCGTTGGGACTGTTGCTACAACATCACCATCACCGGCAAATGGTTCTGAAATTTTTTTGGCAATTATTAATCCCGATTGGACAGCCCGCGAAGTGTGGACTGTATTTTCATTAAACAATGCTGAAGGTGCCGCATGGGGTATTGGTGTTGCAAATGGCGTTGCCGCGCTTGCGGGAGAAGTTTTTACCGGTACCATGATTACAACGAGCAATGCAATTCAAGGAACTCCAAATTCATTAAAAGATGGGTATTTAGTGACGTGGAATGCTTTGCCTACCGAACAAAAAGAGATTAAAGAATCAGTAATTGAAGATGATATTCGATACGAACAAGATGCAACAAGTCTGGCTGTTTATTTTGATAAATCATCAAATTATCAAATTGATTTATTCAATTCAAATGGCAGTAATATGTATGCAGCAGAAATTAGTGGAAGCAGCCATATTATTAACACCGCTCTCTTAAGCCGAGGTGTCTATATTATTAAAATTACAAATGGTGATAAGAGATATAGTAGAAAGATAGTTTTGTAATTGATTATTTACGGTTTTTAGTCTGGACGCGACTATTAGTCGCGCCAGGACTAAACTGAAGAAATCGTAAACCCTCCAACAAAAACTACTCCATTTAAACCAACACCAACAGCAGAAATTTGGCCCACTGCAGGAGTTTTGCTAAAGGTCGTCCACATTTTACGTAATAACATATCAGGAGAAACTTTCAGTATCGCTATGTCGCCACCTGCATAATCGCCAATGCTATTTCCATTAATATATATTTTATCGCGACTTGCCATTTTGTATGTGGAAATATGGCTCAGATAGATATTGCCATGCTCATCGGAATCAATATTTCCTAAACTTGTAGATGCGATAGCAGTTTTCCCGGCTGCATTTCGTGCAATTATAAATTGGCCAAGCAAAACGGTACCATCACTTTTTCGTATAACGGCTGAGTGTAGCAGTAGTAAGGGATTGCGGGGAACTAACTTGTCCACCAACACAAATTTTATGCGTGGCAAAACGCTTGAATTACCACTGAAACCCTTATTACTGCTACACTTTGTTACCCACCGTAATTCTTTATCTTTCGATTTATTTGACCTATAAAGGGAGACGATCAATAGTTTCTTTTTTTAAACTCTCGCCAACGGTGTATTTATACTCTTTACTAAACTCCTTTGTAAACTGGAATATAGCCAACAGCAAGTCGTACGTTGCTTTA
>JBBRXJ010000069.1:0-19937 GCA_038248505.1 Bacteroidales bacterium | reverse complement strand
GAAGCAACCGCTATTCAATTACCATTTACAATAACAGATGCAGATGACAATATAGATTTATTGGATTTTAAATTTAAATTTAGTGATACGAGCATTGTTTCACCAACGAAAGTAAGCGTGTCTGGTAATGGGTCTAATAAATTATTGAATGTAACATCAAAGGCAAATGTTGGATCATCAAAAATTAAGCTTGTAGCTACCGATTCAAAAGGACTTAAAGCTATTGTAATAATTAACTTTACAACAACACTTGCAACTGATGTTGCATTACCAATTAGTAATGCAGTGAAGGTGTATCCCAATCCAACAGAATCGAGTTTTAAGATTACTGGAATTGCTGATAAATCACCGATACAAATTATAGATATTACCGGATCCATGCTATATAATGGTAGTATTGAAAAGGCTAGCTTACAGAATTATGCCCGCGGTATCTACTTTATTAAAATTACCGAAACAGGTGCAACATACAGAATTAATAAAAAATAATCTGATTAAGAATATAACAAAAAGACCGGCATGTCCGGTCTTTTTTGTTTTGTATATAAATGTTTTAAATAATTTTTAGACATTTTTTATAAAGAGAATATACCTTATATTCGATCTGATTCTACATTATCATACATCAATGTCATGCTTAAGCATAGCAATCTGATATTTTCAAAAGATTTTAAATTAACACAAATCCCGCTAGGGCTTATATTTCGGTAGAAAGACATAATATAAAAACAATGAGTATCCCGCTAGGGATGGAATTTAGGTAAATAGATATTTCGTTGCCTAACGGGACGTTCTGTGTAGTTTTAGTGATTTTTACCGAAATAACGTCCCTACGGGACGAAAATATACGACAATATAGGGTAAACAATTAGGTGTACACTTATGCAGAATCGAATTGCTCAAATTAATAAAGGAGATTCAGTCGTCTAATGGAATGATTGTTCAATAGGATATATCTAGGAGAAAATAAGCATAGATATGAATGGAATAAATTTTCCAATGAATATATGATCACTACATACTCAAATTATAATTATAACTCAGCAATCAATCTAAAAGCCCCCAAAGGAGATACAGCTTTTGTAGATGATTTTGAAGTTTTTATTCTAGCTGAATAATTTAGATACTAAATTCTATTCTGCATAATCTTACACCAATGAGATATTTACTAATTTTTAATGAAAGCAAATTTCTTATATATCGATGAAAACAGGACGCTGAGGCATTCGTCGCGGCGAAGAAGCGCCTGGAAATAAAGGCTTTTAAACACCGTGGTGCCTCAGCCACCTGCTTTGGTATTTTTGTATAAAATTTGTTCTTTGTGTATCATTGTGCAGAATCAATACTAAAATGCATTCAATTGGTAATATGTGAATAATGTAACATATTTCTAAATTAATGTAACACAAATACTGGTTAAATCAATCATCTTTGTATTATAAATTTTTACTCATTCAATACTATTTTATCAACTACCAAATAATTATAATTTGATAGTTTATATGATTTTATTATTTCTAAACTTAAAAAACTTAAACAATGAAAAAAACTATTTTAACACTTGCTGTAGTTGGAATGATTACAGGATCAATTTTTACCAGTTGTCAATCATCTGCTAAAAAAGTAGAAAATGCTGAAGAAAATTTACAAAATGCTAAAGATAATGTATCAGAAGCGAGAGAAGTTCTTAATCAAACATTAATTGATTCGATAACACAATTTAAACAAGAATCTGATGCAGAAATACGGAGTAATGATAAAACTATTTCGGATTTAAAAGCAAAGATTAAAACCATGAAAATGAAGACAAAAATCGAATACGAAAACAAGATTTCTGAAATAGAACAGAAAAACAAAGAGCTAAAAATCGAATTGGATGAATATAAAGATATCGAGCAAGTTAAATGGAATTCATTTAAAAACGAATTTAATCATGACATGAAAGAATTAGGAAAATCGATTAAGAATTTGACAGTTAATAATACAAAATAATGTATTCAATTAAAATAATGAAGAAATAAAGTCTAGTCATTATTTTTATTAATAAATTGGAATAATCATTTAATTTTCAAACAATATTATTATTTATAAACTCATAAAAAACAAAACAATGAATACAGGAAAAATTTTATTAGGCGTATTGGCTGGCGTTGCAGCTGGAGCATTATTAGGAGTATTATTAGCACCAGAAAAAGGTTCTGAAACTCGAAAAAAAGTTGCTGAAAAAGGAGATGATTTTATGGACTCATTAAAAGATAAGTTTAATGATTTTTTAGAAACCATCAATGATAAAATCGAAAAAACTAAAGAAAATATTGCTGAAACAGCTGAAAATATTAAAGAAAAGGCCCATAATTAAATTTAATATCAGTAATTAAAATTTAAATAGATGTTAACGGATTTAATTAAACCTGAATTTAAAGTTTCAAGAATTACAAATCTTGAAAAAGATCCTCGCATTAAATTTGATTATTTATCACTCATTAATATAATCAAAAATAAGTATGTTTGGAAAATAGGTGAATTAAGTTCGTTAACACTTTTGATAAATCCTCGTAAAAAAATAGTTCTAATTGCATTGCATCCTGGTACAGAAATAGATTCATATCAAGCAAATAGTTCTATTATTATTCAAGTATTAGAAGGGGAATTAAAATTTAATACTAAAAAAGAATCAATACTTATTGAGACAAGTCAATCATTAGTTTTTACTGAAAATATTGACTATAGCATGTTAGCTATTAAAGAGACTGTTCTTGTATTAACTATTAGCTTAGGAGATATCCACTCGATTAATAAAAAATACAAGCTGCTGTTAGCCTAATTTAGAACAATAAAACAAAACTCATGGAAAACAAAACAAATATATTTGAAACTCTTTTAGAAAGAGCAGAAGACTTAACAAAAACCAATATTGAGTTATTAAAACTGAATACCTTAGATAAAACTTCTAATGTAATATCCACAGGAGTGTCTCGCATTATTGATGTGGTATTTTTTTATATTGCTATTATTATGGGATCAATAGGAGTAAGTTTATGGCTAGGAGAAATTCTAGGTAAAACCTTTTATGGCTTCTTTATTGTATCTGCTTTTTACTGTATAAGTGGATTTATTCTGTTTTTATTTTTTCATAAAATAATTAAAAAAATAGTTGGAGATTTTATTATTAAAGAAATTCTTAAATAACTGTAAATGCAAAAAATAACTAGTACATATGAGTTAAGAGATGCTATACAACAATTAGAATTACAAAGAATTGAGCAAAAGCAATTGTTGAAAGAGCAAATCCATCTTACCAGAGAAAGCTTAAGACCTATTAATCTTATAAAAGATGGTGTAAGCAATATTTTAAATTCTCCAAACTTAATTGGAAATACACTTAATACTGTTGTAGGATTAACAGCAGGAACTTTAACCAAAAAAATTGTTGTTGGTGCTTCTGGTAATTTATTAAAGAAGTTTTTTGGAAGTATTTTACAAGTTGGAATTACTACATTAATAGCTAAAAATCCTGAAATCGTTAAATCTTTTGGACAAAATATCTTACATCGAATTGTATCTAAGAAAGCAGAGAATTCATAACTACCACGTAAAATTAATTAATTGTGATAGATAAACCTTTAAATTTACCTTTTTACGCAAAGGTGTCATTTTTTTTTGTAGGAATGTATGCTTTTTTAACAATGATGTCTATTGCTAAAAGTATAATCTTACCAATAATATTTTCAATTATAATTGCTATTGTACTACATCCTATTGTAGACCTTTTTGTTAAAATTAAAATACCTAGAGTTCTAGCAATTATAATTACGTTATTCATTACACTGATTCTAATGACTGGAATTGGGGCATTTATAATTTCGCAGTTAAGCCGACTTAGTGAATCATGGCCAAAACTAGTTGAGAATTTTACTCAAATACTCAATAATGTTTTAACATGGGCATCTGGATATTTTGATATTAGTCCACAAAAAATACATGTATGGATAATTGAAACTAAAAATGATTTAATAAATACAAGTAGTGATGCTATTGGAAGAACAATTTTAACAGTAGGTAATGGTGTTGTTTTATTATTGTTAATGCCTGTTTATATTTTCATGATATTATTTTATCAACCACTTTTACTTGAATTTTTTAAACGAGTTTTTGGAGTAAATAACCGAAGTGAAGTTAGTGAGATAATTACTCAAATAAAAACGCTCATTCAGCAATATCTTACGGGCTTGGTAATAGAAATGATTATAGTTGCAATATTAAATTCAGTAGGGCTATTGTTGCTTGGAATTGATTATGCAATATTATTTGGAATAATAGGAGCCATTCTTAATGTTATTCCTTATTTAGGTGGAATAATTTCTGTTGCATTACCTATGCTTTTTGCATTTGCTACAAAATCATCACCTTGGTATGCATTATACGTTTTGGCAGTTTACTATTTTATTCAATTAGTTGATAATAATTATATAGTTCCTAAAATTGTTGCATCAAAAGTAAAAATAAATGCACTCGTTTCAATTATTGTAGTTCTTGCTTTTGGTGCATTTTGGGGAATTCCGGGAATGTTTATCTCAATACCAATTACTGCAATAGTTAAATTAATTTTTGACCACATTGAGCCTTTAAAACCTTGGGGATTTTTATTAGGTGATACCATGCCAACATTCATTAAGATAAAAAATATTTTGCCGAAGAAAAATAAAAAAAAGTAGATTAAGTCGGCAAATTCTTGTTCTGATGTGCTAAACAAATATTTGGTATTATACAAAACTTTGTAACCAATTTGATATTCTTCATATATTATCTAATTCCTATTGAATTCCCCTTGGCTTTGCCAAATGAATCAATGAGCCTTTCTAAGCCATTTTTCTCAAGGAATTCATTATATTCATCGTTGAAAGATTTTATCTTATGATATTCTTCTTGTTGGTTAGTCCCAAATTCTGCATTGAGTGATGCGGAACGATTAAGAATTTGTAATAAATGAAGCGCGCGATGCATGCTCGCGCCATTGGTATTATTTGTGATTACGGCCGTGTGGCCGTGTAGCTGTACGCTTCATTAATGCATTGAATGCGACAGAGGCGCAGCCACCGCCGAACAGGGAATTTGGAACTCATATTTCATCAAACACATCGAACAAATTCTAAATCGAAATAAGCCCAACAAATCTTCAGTGCGGCTTTTAAAGCTTTCTAACGCTTAACTTCGGCTTATTTGGTTAAAGCCGTGGGCCGTTCATAATAATACAACTTTAAAATAGTAAATGATTTTTAATGAAACCAAACTGGCGATTCTTCTCCGTCTATGGTTTAAATTTATGCAGATTCAAATAATCTTTTCAGAATAGAATTATTAAGGTAAAATAGTAGGTAGTTCAGATATTTTAATTCTGTTGCCTTTATAATACGTAACAATAAATGCACTTTTCGCACCTGTTTTCCTAATTTGTAATTTAATTTTATTTACGTCATTCAACGTTTCGAAGCGCTTTGTTACATATTTTCTGTATTCACCGTCTGCTTCTACGAACAACTGAATATTATTTATATTTTGAAGATAGGTTAACAAATTCACTTTTGTATTATCAAAAGATTTTGGATCTTTAAATGCACCAACCTGAACGCGGAAGTATAATGCAGTTTTTTTAGTATTGCCGTATTTATTGAGAAAGAGTTCGAATTCATCTTCGTTGATATCTGTACCCCATTCCTTTTTGATATCTGAAGTATTTACAAATTCTTTGTCACCGTTCACCATTTGCCCCCTTCGGATATTTGTCATATCTTTTATGATAGCAAATTCTGTACGACGATTAAGAGCTCTACCCTCCATGGTTTCATTTGGAGCTACTGGTTTTTCCAATCCATACCATTGACCTATCAAACGTTCAAGATCAACACCCTTATCTACCAAATACATAATTACACTTGCTGTACGCTTTTGGGACAATGTAATATTAAAATTCTTAGTATCAACATTATCGGTAAATGACTCAACATAAATTACAAGTTCGGGACGTTTTATCATCTCGTCGGCTAATTTGTTAAGTTTTTGCTCCTCGGAAAGATTGATATCAGATTTATTAAAACTAAAATAAATCACTGGTTTTTGAAGATGTGTCAAATTTGTCTTTTTTGTTACTTCTTTAACAGCTTTAGTGATAGGTTCAAGCTTCGGTATCTTTTTCAAATATACTTCCTGAACAATGGAATCGTTATCGGAAGAAAGGACTTTTACGATGCTAGAGTAGTATTCATTTCTTACAATTTCAAGATTATAGGTACTATCCTTTTCCAATGTAAAAAATACCGTATTGGCTTGTAAACTATATTGAACAGACATCAAAATATCAGTTGTATTATTAATTAATTTAACGGTATCCTGATTAATTTGTTCTTTCGTAATATCATCGAGTAGTATACATTTTAAGACTATCGGCTTTTTTGTGCTAAATTCATATTGAAGAATATTATCGCATATAGTTCCATATGAATCTGTATTTCTGATTGGCCTGTTAGATGATATTAAGCTATAATATTTTTTATCTCCTAATGTATAATGAAAATAATAGTAATCATCGGCTCCTGAATTAATTGGGAATCCCAAATTTTTAACATCTTCCCATTGGCTAAGTGGACTACCTTTAACTGAAAAGATATCATATTCGCCAACTGTATTATGTCCTCTTGAGCTGAAATATAGCATTCCCAAATACGGATCATAAAATGGAGAATGTTCGTCATATTTGGTATTGATTTCAGAGCCAATATTTTTTATTATAGTTGCGTTCCCATTTTTATCAATGGGGCAATAATATATATCATAACCATTTGTATTATCCCTGTCGGATACAAAAAAAAGATATTCTGTTTTATTAATCATTACCGGCATAGGATCTTTGGAAGAAGAATTGTCAAAATTTACTGGAGATTGAAGTTTTACTGGCTTTTCAAAATTTCCATTTGTATATGATGATTGATATATTTGGCAATGTTCTGTGTTATTTTTTTCATCACAAATTGTTAAAAAAAGTTTATTGAAAAGAGGATCAAAAAAAGGGGCCATTATATTCTTGGTATTATTCTCGAGTGGAATATCAGCCTCTTTAATATCCTGCCAGCCACTAGAATTTGGTTTATAGCTATACATCAAGCGTGACACAAAGAAATCTTTATACTTTCCTTTTACGTCTCCAACTGATATATTATTACCAGTATTCTGCTTTATTGTGGCAACGCACCATATTGTATCATTTTTTAACAGTCCTCGATTTGTATTGTATTCATTATTTATTTTTGGTCCAATAGGCTCAATAACTATGGTTGAATCAATAAATATATTTTTAAAAGCAGAATCATAAAAATCAATTTCTTTTTTGGCTTCAAATAAAAATAATTTATCAACTTTTTCATTAATATAATATCCCTTAAAGCTTGTATATGCTTCCTTATATTTTTCTTGTGCCTTCTGCATTTTTCCTACCCAATAAAGAGATAAAGGATATTTTAGTGGATTTTTATTAAAACCAATTTGATAGTATTTTTCGGACTTTTCATACTGACGACTCATTCGGTAGCATTCGGCGAGGTTATAATATAACTGTAATTCATTTTTTATTTTATGATCCGTCAACTCATTTTCATAATATACAATAGCCTCAAAATATTTGCCCTTGGAGAATAATTCGGCTGCTACATTTTGATGCTTTACTTTTCCTCTGTCATTATTTTGATTCTGTGTAAAAACAGTACTTCCTGAATAGTAAAAAAATATAATAAAGAGGAATATATATTTTATATAGAATATCAATTTGTATTTCATGTTTTTGTTTATTTAGGTTACCTTAAATAACCATCAATTAAAATTTTATACCTGGATTACCGTTTAATGATACATTCTTTTTATAAAAAGAAGTTAATATCACTGAAAACTCAACACCTCCTCTATTTTGTCCCAGATATTTCTTGTTTGCAATAAAATCATAACTTAGACCAATTTCAACACCTTTCAATTCCATACCAAGGCATAGTATAAAAGTATCGTTGTATCGAAGCCATCCTCCAGTTTTAAAGGCGTTTCCATTTTTAGTACGATATTCTATTGTACTTCCTAAAATAACTTCTGTTGCTTTAGCCTGGCTCATTAAAATAAATTTTGGGAGTAGGCTGAAGTGGTTGTCGAGCAAAATCCTTGAGCCACCATTAATGATATATCTTCTAGGTATCATTCCATCAGTATTCAAATAATTTAACTTAGGTTGTGTAAGATGAAATACCGAAGCACCGAGGAAAATTGAAGATTTTGTTTTGATATAATGATACCAGATTAATCCTAGGTTCATATCAAATACTGCAACATTTAAGTTTTGAAATTCAACGGTGGACGGAAGTGAAGCTTGTCCTGTCGTTTGATCCCATTGTTCGGGATAGGTGAAAGCATTCATATTCAAATAACGTTGATACATTCCACCCTGAAATCCGGCAGCCATGTAATCATTTTTTCCAATTCTATCATGATATGCAGTTGAAAACATAACTATTGAACTATTTACAGTTTTATTGTATAATTCATCTCTAACAACAACAACCCCAATCGCAAAAACATCATTTTCTATTATTTTTTTTAAAATTTTAGTTTCAAAAGATGCTGCATAAGTGGTAAACGGTGTAAGTGTTTTAATTTGATTACGGTAATTAACAGAACCTCTTAAATCACCTGTGATTAGTCCGTTTAGTGCAGGGTTCAATGTTAGTGGCATAGCATAAAATTGCGAGAAATGAAAATCTTGAGCATTCAGAACTTCCATGAAAATCATCAATACTATACCTATGAGAAATTTACTATTCATAGCTATTGAATTATTGTAATGGTTCCTGAATATGTTTTTTTGTTGCCTTCAAAATCTTCCGTTTCGAGAACATAACCAAAAGTTTGACTGTGCTGTAATTGACCATTGAACATGCCGTCCCAGCCATTATCCTTATCAGTTGTTTCAAACACTAGCTGATCCCAACGATTATAAATCCAGAAATGAATTTTATCAATACCAACAGTTTCAACTTTCAAAATTCTATTTTTGCCCTCAACATTTGGGGTGAAAGCACTTGGTACAAATACGTTATTTAAAGGATTTATTCTAATAATAACTGAATCATAACCCTGACAACCATAAATATTTCTTCCAGCGACAATAAAAGTAGTTTTCTCTAATGGTTTTACAATCGGGTTTTGCGAGCTGTCTGGATCAACTAAATATTCTGATGGAGACCACAAATATTTTACACCACCTATGGCAAATAATTTTATTTCATCACCTCTGAAAATAATTGTATCTGGCCATGCAGTAATTATTGGTACTGGCATTACAGTTATTTTAACTTTTGCTGTATCAGAACTACAAAATTTATTTCCGATGATAACTTGGTAGGTTATATTTGAATCTGGTTTAGCAATCGGATTCGATATAATTGAGTTGTTAAGCCAAATTATAGGGCTCCACAGATAGGAACTTCCACCATTCACAGTAACCTGAACCGATTCACCTATGCAAATTATTGTATCGTTAGTATTAATTTTGGCTTTATTTAAAACAGTGAAAATCATTGAATCAGAAAATTGGCAACTACGGCTATCCGTTACAGTTACATTAAAAATTGTGTTTATTAATGGGCTGGCTATAGGATTGGCAATTTTATTATTACTCAGCAATGCACTATCTGACCACTGATATGTATATGGTCCGATTGTACCTGTTCCTGTGGGAGAACCTCCTATTGCTTTATTATAGCCAAAACAAATTGTGTCATTGGGACCCGCATCTGTTATAGGCAATGGATATACATCAATGTTTACAGAAGCTGTATCAGAACATGCGGCTGAGTCGGTTACAGTAACTAAATATTTTGTATACATAGTAACCTTGACTTTCGGATTTGCAATTGTTGGATCATTCATATCAATGTTTGGCAACCATGAATATTGATATGGCTTATGTCCACCGCTTGCAGTAGGCGATCCGCCAATTGTTGTTGTGCTTTCTTTGCAAATGGTTTTGAATGTACCTGCATTCACAATAGGTTTATTGAATATGCCAATAGTAATTGAATCGATGGATTTGCATAGTTTTTTATCGGTGGCTGTTAGTCTGTATTTTGTAGGAACTATTGGACTGGCCAACGGATTTGCTATGGAAGAATTATTTAATGTTGAATCAGGAAGCCAAAAATAACTTATTGTTCCAAAACCACCAATTGCTGAGGGTGTACCGCCAATTATAATATTGCTACCAATACATACGAAATTATCGTTACCAGCTTCGGCTGTTATATCTGATATGGAGATTAAAACAGAATCCATAGAAGTACAACCATTGTTGTCCGTTATACTAAGTTTATATAATTGCGTGGCAATTGGTGATGCAAGTGGATTTAAAATAGAATCATTCGTTAGATTTGTTTTTGGTGTCCAGATCGTTGAAATAATACCTGGAGATGATACAACGCCATTAAGAATTGTACTAAGTCCTGCACATATAGAATCGTTGAATCCAGCATCTACTATAGGCAACGAATAAATATCAATATTTACAGAAGCAGTATCGGAACAAGTTGTAGAATCAGTTACAGTAACAAAATATCTTGTGAAAGTAGTAACTCTTACATTGGGATTTGCAACAGTTGGATCATTTATATTAATGTTTGGCAACCACGAATATTGATACGGCATATGTCCACCGCTTGCAGTAGGCGATCCGCCAAGTATTGTTGTGCTTCCTTTGCAAATGGTATCGGAAGTACCTGCGTTAATAGTAAGTTTTGATACGTTGACAAAAACCGAATCGGTAGATTTGCACAATTTTTTATCTGTAACTGTAAGTATGTAATTTGTGGAAACCATAGGACTTGCCAACGGATTTGCAACAGAGGGATTATTTAATGTTGCATTGGGTAACCAGGAATAACTTATTGGTGCAAAACCACCTATTGCAGAGGGTGTTCCGCCAATTATACTATTGCTGCCAACACATACGAAATTATCATTACCAGCATTGGCTGTTACATCCGATACTAAAATTAAAACAGAATCCATAGCAGAACAACCATTCACATTGATTATGGTTAATTTGTATAATTGTAAGGCTGTTGGTGATATTGATGGATTTAAAATAGAATCATTGCTTAGATTTATATTCGGGGTCCATTTTGTTGAAATAATACCCGGAGACAAAACAATTCCATTAAGATTTTTACTGTCTCCGACACAAATAGTATCGTTCATTCCGGCTTCTAATACTGGATTTGGATACACAAAAACCAAGGTGGAATCTTTATTGGTGCAACCGGTCGAGCTATTTCTTATGGTTAATACAAAGGATGTGGATACTGTAGAAGATACTATTGCAGCGGGATTTGCACTGTTTGCATTATCAAGTAATGCTGAGGGTAACCAACTATAGGTAAATCCAACAATAGCTGGTGCGCCTATCTTAACTGGTATATTCACACAGGTTGAAAATGTTGGCGCTCCTACATCTGCTACAGGCAAAGGATTTACTTCAACATTAATCGAATCACTCGCCTTACAAAAGAAGCGATCAACAACTGTAACAAAATATTTTTGCGTTGATATTGGTGTAACTGTCGGATTAGTTATCGTTGAATCATCCATTGTTTTATTCGGTGTCCAAATATATTTTAACGGAACTGCTCCGGTAGCAGTAGGTGTTCCTCCAATATTTAATGAACTTCCATAACATATCGCTTTATCTGTACCGGCTTCTACAATAGGTTTTAGTCGAGATGTAATAACTGTGGTGTCTCTACCTAAACAACCAATGCTATCAGTTATCGCTACTATGTAATTACCATTTGATGCAACCGTAATTTTCTGAGTTGTTTCTGAAGTATTCCATTTATAATTAATATAGTTTTCCCCAGCATCCAATACTGCGCTATCTCCAGAACAGATTGCTGCGGAATCAGGCAAAGTATGTATGGGATTTGCAACCACTCGAATCCTTTTTCCAACAGTTTTCATGCAATAACCAATCATATATGAATATGTGATATCGTAGAATCCAGCTGTGGTTGGCGGCGTGAAAATATATTTCCCGGCTGATAAAGAAATACCGGGACCTGCATACGTACCACATTTATAAGTAGGATTCAAGGTATCTGACGGTTCGCCTTGGCAGTATGTGTAATCGGCGGTATCTAGACCGATCCATGGCCCCAAAACCCAGTCTTTAATGGTTAAACGAAGAACGTTATTGTCTCCGCTATTGGCAATATCAATAAATCCTTTAATAAATAACGAGAGCCCCTGAGGTTTGCTGAACTTTGTATTATCAGGAAAATAGGTTATTGAATCATTGTGAATCACCCTCAGCACATCCTGTCCTTCGTCTGTTATAAAAAGATCGCCGGAGCAAGTATTACAAATACCTATAGGCTGCCCGAAATGTCCATTCAATCTAGGAATTCCAGCGCCGGGAGCATCCATACCTCCGCCAATCAAGCCAGCATAACGAACAATTGTAGAATCGGCTATGGTATAACGAACAATGTTTTTTGCTACTATTGGAGCTTCATCTGTGAGATAAATATAAGTGCCATCCGTAGTGAGATGTTTGGGTCTGTTTAATCTGGCAGACATACCTTTTATTGGTGTGGTTGTAATTGTCGCGCCTGATGAGCCTTTGCCGGCAAGTGTTGTAACGTTATAATTGGAAAGGTCAATTCTTCTGATTCTTCCATTTCCTGCATTACTGGGATCATCAGACGTAACATAAAGACAATTATGAGTATAGTCGTATGCCATGCCAAAAGGAGAAGTAAAACGAGCCGCCGTTCCAATACCATCAACATGATCAGAAACAGGCAATCCAGGAGGAGGCGAGCCGGCAACTGTATGAATGGATGAGTCGGCTTTTATTACGCGGATGGAAAAATTATTGTTATCGGCAAAGTAAATATCACCATTGGGTAATTTTACAATTCCAATAGGAAACGTTAATCGTGCAATGTTTTTGACGCCATCAACGTAACCTCCAGTCAATTTATTTCCGGCAATGTTTCTTACAACACCAAACGTATCTATGCTTACGATATCATATTTATTTGTCAAGTATATGGTTCCATCACAATCTGTATAAATACCCTGTGGCTGGATTACAGAACCGGTTGTTGTATCTTTTATGATTTCTGAAACACAGGGAGCTGGCAGTACTTTAGTGATTTTAGTAGTAGTATCGCATCCAAAACTTTGTATAATATGAGTTCCGGGACTTGCATCCCGGGGATTAAAATACCAGGAAGTTCCGTTGTAATATATTCCGGGACCAACGACCTTTACCTTATTTGTCAGGGGGACTCCCGCCATGTTTGTTAAAATAGAAAATGGCGTAGAAGAGCATGTAGAATCGGGTAAACCCTTGAATGCAGATAAAGGCAACGCGGTAACTTTCATCGTATCTATTGAGATTGACAAATTAGCATCGGTAACTTCCAGAATAAAGGAAGTTGTGTCTATGTTAATGAGATTTGTTGTTGGAAACTGTTTGCTGCTTTCAGCTGCAGGCATTAATCCGTCAGTATTCGTCCATTTATATGTGTAGGGTTTTTTTCCTCCCGAAGCAGAATCACCCGTGATATTTAAAGTGCTGCTAAGGCATACTTTTTCATCAAGTCCAGCATCAGCGATAAGTGGCGAACAAATTATTCTATTTGTTAATGCTAAATTTTGCGGAGCGAATGCAATAATATTTGTAGCCAATAGATATGCTGCATTGTTTCCCCCATGCGTTGCAAAGGTAAAATACGCCTTCTCATTTGTAAATGCAAAATTTGCGGGTTTGCTGCTACATTCTGTTGTTCCTAGAAGATCGGTTTTAACTATATAAAAGTCGGTTGATAATGTTCCGAAAGCAGCTGAATTAGACTTTCCAACTGCAATAAATCCGTTGTCATAGGTTTGAATCAAATTATTAAATTGTTCATCATTTGCTCCACCATATAAATACTGCCAGTTAATAGCTGAACCGGCTGTATTTATTTTCATCAGAAAACCATCTTTGCCTCCATTGCCAATTGTATCAGCACTGTAACCGGAGACTACAAAATTATTATCATCGTTAATACTTACTGCGGAAGAAGCCATTTCATCTTTTAATGCAACACTACCATAGGAATTTGCCCAGGATATAGAAGCGTCATTCGATATTTTTAATAAAAGAATATCCTGGTTGTATGCAGGTAATTTGGCCTGAGTGCCAACAATAAGGTAACCATTATCTGATGCATTAGGAGTAAACAGGATTTTTGCTGAAATATCTATCGTAGGTATATTTCCCCGGCTGTAATAATTTAATGATTTTAGTGAACCGAATATATTACCAATCTTGGCAATAAAAATAGTTGGTGCAATTCCTGCCGGAACTAATTTTCGTTCAAAAATACCTGTGACTATAAAATCATCACTGCTCATAATCTGAACAATGCTTGTCACAGCGGCATTCTCTGAAAAGGGAAGTTTATAGCCCCATTTAAAAACGCCATTTTTATCTGTTTTAATTACAATGGCTTCTTTTTTGGCAGTTAGCGCTACTGAATCGGTTCCTACTATAACAAAACCGCCATCTGTTCTGTCAACTGCTATATCCAGTCCATATTCTTCATTTGGACCGATCAGTTTTTTTAACCAAATCAGTGAATTTAACGAATCAATCTTTAAAAGTACAATATCATGACCGGTAGTTAAACTGCTTTCAATTCCGCCTAAGACGATGTAATTATTATCTAGCGTTTTTACTGTTTTTTTGGCGATGAATACATTATTGGGATAATTTGTTAGAAAGATTGCTGAATTCAAAAAAGTTCCGTTCTTTTTAATTGTTGCTTTTGCCATATTGGGGATACCCGTATTGGCACTACTATATCCTGAAATGATAAAATTTGAGTCCGTTTTTTGTATTACTGATTCTGCTTCATCCGTATTATTTAACCCCAAAATAGACTGAAATGTTGTTTGTCCATAAAGATTAAAAGATAAAGTATAAAGGAATAATATCAGAAATATAGCTTTTTTAAATATAGATTTACTAATCATGAGATGTAATTTTTATTCCCAAACAAACATGAATTTTATCTGAACTTAAATATGTTTCAGTATCTGAAAGTATTGTAATCTCAACAATAATGTTTTTTGTATTCTCAATATAAAAGTTTATGTTTTCGAGAGACATATTTTTAACATTATCAAAAAGAACTGTATTATCTCCGGCATCAATCATACGAATATGAATCGGCCGATTAACTATCTCCGTACCAATAGTCATTTGATATTCCTTGTCACCAAAAAATAGAATATTGTATTTTAAAATCTTACGTACTTCTACATAAGCACTTTTTGATTGTCCATATAACTCAAATCCTTTTGGATAATTCTGCCTGAATACTTTTGACTTTATAAAATCAGTACATTCCTGATTGTATCCAGTAGCTGGTACTATAATTAATAGAAATGCAATAAATAAAATTTTTATATTTTTCATTTTTATATTTTTCATTCAATGGTATCATTAATAATATACGTTCTTGTAGTATTTACATTACCTATTAACTTTTTAAGTAATTCCTTATCAACAAATACTTCATCACCACCTTTAAAGATATAATGATTGTCTTTTTCTTTTATAATAGTTGTTTTTGTTTTATTTAATTCGAACTGATCAAATATCATACGAATGGATTCTAGATATATTTGAAATGATTTTACATCATCATTACTATTATTTGTCTTGGTGTATGCATATAAGTTATTGAAAGCATACCCTTGTTGGCATAGTCTTTTAATTCTCGATTCGTATTTTGAGAAATCATCTATATTAATTGATGATAAGTATAAGGATTCAACAATGGCTCCAATAGAGATAAGAGTTAATACCATATGTTGGTCTGAACTTTCCATATTATTAACCATTTCATAGTATATTTTGTTTGCAATTAATTTTAGTGAATCTGGGTTTGTAAGGTTATTCTGTATCCTATTAAAATCATTATCAGAGAGAAAACAACTTATGTTTAAATTCTGTGACATCTCAACAATTTTTTTATAATATTCTATGGAGAGGCTTGTGTTTTTCGTTAAGCACAAGTATGAAAAGTCAGCATAATATACTCCCAAATTCAAGGCTTGATTTTTTGAATTAATATATTTTGAGGAATTGCTTAGAGGATTTAAAATACCTGATTTATATTCTACATTTTCTTTAATGACTTCGTTAATAATATCAATGGGAGAAACTAAAGAGTATGTAATACTGTCTGATGGTGAAACATTTACAGAATCAGTTATAACAGAATTATTTTTGTTATTTACTTTTTTGCATTGAGCAAATAATAACGCAATCGCCAAAAGCTGAATAAATAATTTTATTTTCATTTGTATAGTTTTCAATTTTATTTTAAATGATAGTAGGCAACTGTAATTTGGTAATTGTAATACTCATATTATTGCACGGCAAGTTAGCTATTTGAATGCCATAAAACATTACACATTTTTGCTTATATGTTGTATAATTCACATATATTGAGGTTGATATTTGCAATTAAGAATACCGAATAATTCTATAAAGAATGCTACAATTCAATCTAATTATCAAAGGCCTTGTTCGTAGAGCATTATATTTAAATAATATGATTCTGCTTAATATTTACACCTCTTAGATATTATAACGTTTTTAAATATGGAATAGAGCAATTTCTTTACACTCATTTGCTCTAAACATATTTAACAACAGCATTTACCAATCTAAATTTATAAATAACCTTTGGTATAAATTATAAATAAGAATGGTATAAGTTGTATTTTAACAAATACTTCGAACGAATTCAAATCGGGATTTACCCAAGTTAAACTTAAGAGAGGCTTTTAAAGCCTTCTAACGTTTAACTTGGATTTATTTGGCTAAAGCCTATTTTTAGCCAACGGCTAAAGCCGTGGGCTATTCATATATATATAAATTGATTATAGCCTCAACGTCCTGCTCTAGTATTTAAAAATGAAATTTATTCTTGTTGTATAATCATGCAGATTCGATTTTAAAGTTATATCATCCATGAATCTATGAATGATATAACTTTTATCTTGAATTGTGTAAAAATATCAGAGTCAATTTTAAATACATTTACTCCATATTAAAATATGCTGAAATTTTTAAAATATAAGACAATGAGAATATTATTAATTGGGTTTATCGCATTTTTTTTATGGTCCGCATTCTCAACCTACATTTATGTATGTAAGATAAAGGGATTGTGTTACGAAACGAGCTACACACAAAATGATACGCTGAATCACAAAGTAGATGGTTTAAAAGACAGTATTATAGAACCTATTGATCAGAAACAACTAATGATTCCAGATAGTTTTATTACATATTTTGCTTTTGATAAATCTGAATTCAAAACAGACACAAAATCTGAACAATATGTTGATGAAACAAATACTTACATGAATCAAAATAGTCAATGTTATGTAAATATTATAGGACATACCGACGCTATTGGATCCATTAATTACAATCAAAGTTTGGGCTACCGACGTGCCCAGCGTATGCGCGAATATTTTCAAGGCTTGGGTGTTCCTGGAACTAGAATTCAAATTAATTCGATGGGCGAAACAGAGCCTGCCGATAAGAATAACACACAAATTGGTAGAGCCAATAACCGAAGAACTGTAATCACTTTTAAAAATAAATAAAATGAGCAATCTACTTATCCTCTTTGCACAAACAAGAACCGAAGCAACCATTGAAATACTATTATTATTGGTAGTTGCGGGAGCTATTGGATTTATTACCGCATGGCTTTATCAAAAGTCGGCGTATCTTCAGGAAATCAGAAACGTAAAATCTGAAAATACTAAATTGATGGATGAATTAAAAATTTCAAATATTGAAAAGACTAAACTCTATAAAAGTCATAATGAAAATATTGACACATTAAAACATCTCGATTTAGAAGTAAAGGCTCTCAGAGCGCTTCATGCAGAAGCAGTTCATGAAACAGACGATATTACCTTGAAAAATAAGAACACAGAGGGTAAATTGTATGAAAAAGAAGAAGAATTGAAAAAAATTGCCGAACGCAAGCACTTACTGGATTACAAAAGTTTTGGCATTGCTTCAAAGTTAGAAAAAGACGACCTTAAGATGATCAGTGGTATTGGACCATTCATTGAAGAACGATTACATGCATTAGATATTTACACATTTTTACAGATTAGTAAATTTACAGCCAGCGATATTGACTCCATTAATTCGGCAATTGAATACTTTTCAGGTAGAATTGAACGGGATGAATGGGTCGCTCAAGCTCGGGAATTAGTTCATGAAAAAGACAAAAAAACAGAACTTTTTAACCGAATCAGTGAGAGAAAATCAAAGATTTTATATAATAGAATTGGTGTTGCCAAAAAAGAAGAAGCCGATGATTTAACTGTCATTAGTGGAATTGGCGGATGGATAAAGGAAAAACTTAATGCATTAGATATATATACCTTTCGCCAGATTAGCAATTTTACAAAAGAAGATGAACAAACCGTTACAGATGCCATTGAATACTTTCATGGCAGAATTGAACGCGATGAATGGATACTTCAAGCTAAAGAATTGGTAAGAATTGCAGGTAAGAAGACAGAACTTATGAACCGAATTAGAGAACGAAAAGATCGGATTTATTTTGATCGCTTGGGTATCGCTCACAAACATCAGGCAAATAATTTAACGCTGATCAAAGGTATTACCTTATGGATTGAGGAAAGACTAAATGTTTTGGGTATCTACACATTTGAACAGATTAGCAAGCTTACACACCAAGATGTGGAATCCATAACCGAAATTTTAGAGATCACACCTGGCAGCATCAATAGAGAACACTGGGTGAATCAAGCTCGTGATCTAGTGGAAAAACAACATCGAAAATAATTGATATAAAAACATCAAGTGAATTGAGCCCTAGCTTTTTAAAAGCTGGGGCTATTTATTTTAGATAATTCTATTTACTTGAACATTTTTCATTTTGCTAGGCTACGTCACTCTTCCTTTCTGAAAGAGTGGATTATGTAAGTTATTCCTGCAATTGTGTAAAGATTCCGATGATATACCCCCATACCTTTATGGACAGATAATACATTGAAAAAAACGTAGGAATTAAAACAATTATTAACTGAAAAGACATTCAATAAGCCTGATTACCCGTAAAATAATTATTTTGAAAATTTATTCTGTGCTTTTAATTATTATTTAAAAATAAAATGAATGCATCAAAACAAATCATATAAAAATTACAACTTATGACTGTCAAGAATAATGTGGGAAATCCTGAGGCAAGAATCTTCAGTAAAAATGAGCAGGCGTCTCAATATGCTCGCAGTTTGTTAGAAGCCAGTCTAGATCCATTGGTCACAATTAGCCCAGAGGGAAAGATTAATGATGTTAATGAAGCCACCGTTAAAGTAACTGGTATAGGACGTGAAGAACTGATTGGTACTGACTTCTCAAACTACTTTACCGAGCCCAGTATGGCACGTGCTGGCTACCTTGAGGTATTTGAAAAAGGATTTGTAACCAACTACCCGCTGACGATTCGGCACAAGGATGGGAAACTGACCGATGTGTTGTACAACGCTTCGGTCTATAAAGATATTGAAGGAAAGGTGCTGGGTGTTTTCGCAGCTGCACGAGATGTTACTGCACAAAAACAATCTTCTCAATATGCTCGCAGTTTGTTAGAAGCCAGTCTGGACCCGCTGGTCACAATTAGCCCAGAGGGAAAGATTAATGATGTTAATGAAGCCACCGTTAAAGTAACTGGTATAGGACGTGAAGAACTGATTGGTACTGACTTCTCAAACTACTTTACCGAGCCCAG
>JBBRXJ010000068.1:0-19947 GCA_038248505.1 Bacteroidales bacterium | reverse complement strand
TCTTCAATTTCTTGAGTGAGTACTTCTTCTTCTTGCTGAGTTGAAGAAGCTGATGCGCTAGTTGCAGCAGCAATATCGCCAGTTGCAGGATCAATCTCACCAAACCCAGTCTCACTTGTTCCAAAATTCACCAATAAACCAGAATCATCATTCTTATGTTTCTGCACAGTAAAACCAAAAAGAAACAATAATAAAATAAACAACAAATGAATGAGTATAGTTGCTACTGTTGCCCTACCTGTTTCTGAGTTAGCCTTATCCATGATTTAATTTGCTGATGTTGCCAAAATAAGTTTGTATTTATTATTACGGGCAATATTCATAACCTTAACAACTTCATCAATAGGTACCGACTTATCGGCATGTAAAGAAATGCATGGATCCTTTTGTCCTTTTAGTTTTTGCTGAATCAAAATCTCCAAATTACTTTGAGGAACTTCGGTTGTTGAAACATAAAATTTTAAATCAGCTGTTATAGATACTGCTAACAAAGGTGTTTCAGAAGTTTGCGCATTACTTTTGGGTAATACCAATTTCAGCGCATTTGGAGTTACCATGGTTGACAATAACATAAAAAAGATAAGCAACAAGAAAATCATATCAGACATGGAAGCCGTACTAAACTCAGTACCTATCTTATTTTTAGATTTTATGGCCATAATGCTTAATTTACAGGTTCGTTGAGAATATCCATAAATTCGGTCGTTCTAGCTTCAAGATTATTAATCACAGAACCTATACGGGCAACCAAATAATTATATGCAAAATATGCAGGAATACCTACCACGAGCCCTCCCACGGTAGTAATCAACGCTTCATAAATACCTGTTGAGAGCATATCGATATCAATACCAGCACCTGCATTTGCCATATCATAAAAGGCACGAACCATCCCCGTAACCGTACCTAAAAAACCAAGCATTGGTGCACCACCAGCTGCTGTCGCTACCCATGGCAAACCTTTTTCAAGTTTGGCAATTTCTATTCTACCAACGTTTTCAATAGATGCATGAATATCATTTAATGGTCGTCCAATACGGCTAAGTCCTTTTTCAATCATACGAGCAAGAATGGTGTTTGTTGATTGACAAAGTGCAATAGCTGAATCTAATTTATCATCATGAATATAATCCTTAATACGATTCATGAAATTCACATCAGTAGCGGCCATTTTTCGAATAACAAAAATTCGATCAATCAGCACATATACCGCAACTACAGAGAGAAGCGCAATGGGAATCATTATTATCCCTCCCTTGGCGGCTAAGTCAAGATAAGACATAGACATTGCTTCGCCAGCTACCGGATTTGCTTGTAAAATTGTGAAATTGAGCATAATTATAAGTTTATTGTTTCCGCTAAGTTAGTAAACATCTGTTCGGGTGACCTTTTTAATAAAGGAAAATTATAAACAGACTTTCAAAAGTCAAAATTAAGCTTTGTTAATAACCCAATTTGGATAGCACTCAAAAGGGGAAACCAATGATTAAATGTTGGTTACAGACAAAATTACTAATACTATAATCAGTTCTCCTTCTTCTGCCCAGTAATAATACGCCAATACTTATTAACCAAATCACCAACCGAGTTAAACTCTTCTCTATAAACCAAACCAACCCCCTGTGTGTACTGTGAGTTTTCATAAATGAGTTTATCATTCTCCTTATTAAAAGCTTTAACGCTAATTGTTCCCTTTTTATTTAGCTTAACATCAACATTAAAATCGCCCACAATATTTGAGGTTGAGTTGGTACTCGAAGTAGTCGTTTGATTCCCGCCCACATCTAAATTCCCGTTAATACTTACTCTGTCATTTAGTAAGTGAGTAGTAAGTGCCAGTTCAACTTCATCGGTACTTACTTCATTTCCAGGTCTCCAATTAACGCCCACATCAACATCATCACTAATTTGCGAAAACCAATTACTTAATTGATTTGATAGCAATTCAGTAGCCGTAACACCAGCTCCAGCAACACCCATATCATAATTATTTTGTTGAATAGCTCCTGATGCATTTTGATCTTTGTAGAAATTATTTAAAACAATTAATGATAAGAACTGTTCACTTTTCTTCTCATCTGTATTTATTGCCGACTCAATACGATTTATGGTTTCTGCATCTAATGTAGGAAAGCTAATATCATAAGAAATTTCAGGCTTCATTAATTTCTGATCAAGAGAAATACGACACTCTACTGGCACTCTTTTTTTATATACTTGCGCAGTGTCGTTCAATAAATTACTTAGTGGCGCCTTGAGTTTATAAACCGCAACCATATTTATTACAGCCTCGTAAACGTCACCATTCCATGTAATTGAGCCTCCTTTTTCAACCTCGAATTTTTTATTAATAAGATTTTGTAATGTAAATAAATAGTCTCCCTTTTCAATTTCATAGGTGCCATAGATATTAAAACCGGCAGGACCATAATCCATTTTTAAATTTCCTTTACCATTTCCTCTAATTACATCACCCACTTTAGGATCGAAAATAATTTCCATTTTAACCAATGGAGTTGCTTCAATATCCATTTTTAATTCAAAGCCTGAAGGTTCAATATCCAACTTCTCTTTTTGAATTCTATTTTTTTTAATTTCAATAGGCTGATGTCCCACAAATTTAATGAAATTCTTTTCCGTTACATCTTCGCCCGAGGTCATTGAAATATAAAATTCTGATTTTGCTTCTGTTTTTGCAGATACTTCCATGATCACTTTCTGCGGTGGACCTTTTATAGTAACCACACCACTTGCATAAATAGTGCCATAGAATAATTCATTATCTTTTTGTTTGGTATTTAAGCCCATAAAATTGGTAGCGCTTATGGTTAAATCCATATTAATGCTTTTTAGTTTATCAAAAAAAACAAAACCATTAAGATAAGCCGAAGCTCCATTAGGATCATTAAAGAGAGCATTTTCAAAAAGCAACTTATTATCAAGCGCTTTAATACTAGTGGTAAAGCTATATTTTGTCTTTATTACATCTACAATAAATGAACCCTTTTGAACAAGTAATTCTCCATTTAAATGCAAGTCATTCATCTTGCCATTCACTTGAGCTTTACCCGATGCAAGTCCTCTAATATCTTTTAAAATAGCTCCCAGATAAGGATTTAAGATATTCAAACGAAGCTTATTTAAATCAATTGATACGTCAAGAAAATCGGTTTTCGGAACATAACTCCCTTCCATTTCAATAGTTTTAAGAGCGCCACGCATTCCTGTTACATTGAAATTAATACGTTGATCCTGACTGTTCCAATTTGAAATAATATACGTCTTACCAATTTCTTCTTTATTAAGGTAGAATGTATCAACACTAAGGTCGGTTGTAAATAATGGTTCATGATATAGATTTTTTAAAACTGCAGTACCTGATAACATTCCATTAATTTCAATTCGTTTCGTACGTGCAAAAATATTAAATGAATTAAGATCTATTTCATTAAAAGACATATTCAAAGCATCGTCAGGATTATTTGAAATAACACCGTTTGCAATCAAACTATGCTTATCAATATAAAAACGGAAATCATTGAAAGTCCATGCACTTGTATCTTTATTTATATGGCAATGATCAATTTCATAATTAATTTGTTTAAACATAATTTTTGAAGGAAACATTTCTATATCATACCAAGGAACATTTCGCGTAGTATCACTTTTAACATTAACACTAGCAGTCATCTGTCCTTCATTCTGAATTGTATCAACATTTAGCCAATGAGCTGACAAGTCAATTTGATTATTTTTAGTTTTAGCGGATACTTTTAGCTGATCAAAACTTAGCTTATCAGAATAAACAAACTCATCCGTTGAGATGCTTACATCAAACGAATTACTTTTCGTATTTGTTATGGCATTAATCTTTAAATCAAATAATTCACGCTGGTTAAAAATCAACTGATCGGCAAAAAAATCAAGAGACACCAGCTTCTGGTTAGGTTTGTAATTAGCCGACAAATAGGAATTTTCAGATATACGAAGTTTAGGATAAAAGAACTTAAGGATATTATCGGTATTTTTAAGTTTTACCTGAAGATTAAAATTATTTGATGAATCAATAGGTATTTTGTATTTATAATTAAAGTATGCTGGGAGATATGTATTCATAAGGCCTTTAAAGGAACTCACTAGCTGAGAGAAATTATAACGACCTGACAAAATAGCATCAGCATAATCAGAACGTAAAATAATTTGATTTGTATCCATTTTATTTAACGTATATAAGTAGAAATCTTTCACGTTAAGAGAACCTTCCGTTCTTGTCAAAATAGCATTTACTAATTTTATCTCACCATTAAGGGTACCTGTATCTCCGTTTACAAAATCTGCAAGTACCTCGCATGATAAAGATACTAATGAGTCATTTTTAATAATATGAAGCGGATACAAATTTGCCTTTTGTATAAATACTCTACAATTGAACTCGGGCAAGAACTTACTTAAATTAAAACTTCCATTAAAATTAAGAACTAGATTTGGATCGTCAATACTCATCTGTCCTTCATATTTCTTTTCATTTAAATTCCCATTTAATTGAATATTTTTATAATTATAATTATTCAGTGTGATATCAAATACTGTTCCATTCATGGATGCATTAATACCTTTCTTTGATCCAAATACTCCGTTAACACTAAGATTTGTTGATATCTTACCAACCATTGCATTATCAATAAATTTTCCTATATCAAATGCTTCTGTAATTACTCGACCTTCCATACCAATATGGCTCAGACTATCTGGGCTAAGCGACACGTCAGTACGAATAGTACCCAGAGATGTTTTGAGTGTTCCGTAAGCAACAAAGTCATCATAAAAACCGGTAAATTTTCCTTTAAATAATATTCGACCGAGCTTATGAATATTTTCCGGAAGCATTATTTTTTTTCTTGTTTTATCAGAAATATCCAAGGCCTCAATATCGCCAGCCGTTGTAATCAGTTTCCGAATATTATAATAAATATATGACTGTGCAGCATTCGGTAGCCCCATAATATTAAGATCTCCATTTACTTCTGTATTCAAACCGGTTTTAAGAGATAAACCAGAAACGTTTAGGTTGTCAAAAGTACCACGAATACGACCCGACAAAATTGGGCTAACGTGCAAACCCTTTAATGCCGGGATAACATAAACCATATCATCAAAATCAATTTGTGAAGGCAACATGGAAGCGTTTATAAAAACTTTTGAATAAAAACGACCTTTACCCCAATCACTCCATGAATCATGTGTGAAATATAAAAAATCGGCGTACAGTTGAGTATGCCCAGTAAGTAGAGATAAATCAGTAAACCCCATCCCTCCAGGATTAACTTCAAAACCTGTACTTAAATTTGAAATAATCATTCCACAGCGATCATCAAAACTTAAATTACGTACACGCATTTTTACACCGCGTCCCATTTCTAGATTTTGAATTTCTGCATTAATATTATTCAGCACAATGTGCAATGAATTAAACTGTCCGGCATTATCAGGCAATGCGCCATAACCCTTAAAATCGAAGGCAGTTCTTGAAATATTGATTTCACGAAATCCTAAAGTCCAAGGTTTAGTGATACTATCGGTAGATTTACTTCTAAGAGAATCTAAAATAAATTGAAAATTAACCCAGCCGAGAGAATCAGCAGATACATGCATTCTTAGATGATCCACCTTGGCATTACCAAAACTAACATGACGTTTTTTAAAATTAATCCCACGTATAGAAACGTCAATACGCTCTACCCAGATAATAGTGTCATTATTAGCTTTTAAAACACAAAGGCTATCAATTTGCATTGTATTAAAGAAATGATACTTAAGACCTGAAAATTTAAAGGTAGCACCCGTTTTTACAGATAAATCAGTTAACAAACTACGTACCAATGCCGTCTGCATCTTTTCATTACGCACAAAAATTACGCCTGCCGCAAATATTGCCAACAGCAACAATGAAAGCGTAAGTATTAATATTTTTGAGATTTTTTTAATAGTTTTGTGCTATAATATCATATATTACACAAAGTAACAAAAAAAAAAACAATCTCAGTCATCCAACGGGCCAATGAGCACAACAATACTCGGAATAGAGTCCTCCTGCGACGATACCTCGGCAGCCATAATTCAGGATGGCTATATCTTATCGAATGCTATTGCCAATCAAGACATTCACCGTCTATACGGAGGCGTGGTGCCGGAACTCGCATCGCGGGCGCATCAGGCAAACATAATACCCGTAGTAGATACGGCCATTAAAAAGGCAGGTATTAACAAAGATGCTATTTCTGCCATTGCTTTTACGAGAGGTCCTGGATTACTAGGATCACTATTAGTTGGAACATCATTTGCCAAAGGCTTTGCACTAGGACGCAACATTCCTCTAATTGAAGTAAACCATCTAAAAGGTCATATTTTAGTGCATTTTATAAAAGAGATTGGAAAAGAGAAAATACATCCAAACTACCCTTTTCTTTGTTTACTAGTATCAGGTGGTCATACACAGCTAATAGTAATTAAAAGTCCAGTAGAAATGGAGATTATTGGTCAAACCATTGACGATGCTGCTGGCGAAGCATTTGACAAATGCGCCAAAACGATTGGTTTACCCTACCCTGGCGGTCCATTTATTGACAAACTTGCTGTAAATGGTAATCCAAATGCATTTACGTTTGCAAAACCTCGCATTGCTGATCTCGACTTTAGTTTTAGTGGACTTAAAACGTCCTTCCTGTACTTTTTACGCGATAGATTAAAGGAAGACCCTGATTTTATTGAAAAAAACAAAAATGACATTTGTGCTAGCATACAAAAAAGTATCGTTGAAATTTTAGTAGAGAAAGTAATAGCCGCCACAAAAAAAACAGGCATAAAAGAAATTGCTCTTGCTGGGGGTGTGTCAGCAAACTCAGCTATACGTAAAGCATTTACAGATGAGGCAATAAAAAATAATTGGAAAATGCACATACCTGAAATGCGCTACACAACAGACAATGCAGCAATGATAGCTATTACAGGATATTTCAAATATTTAAACAATGATTTCTCAACTCATACTATTGAACCCATGGCAAGATTTAATTTTTAGTGACTCGTATTTAGTCCCTCATCCTCTCTAATGTTTCTACTTATTATTAAAGACAATCTAAACCGCGGCAGACATCATTCAGCATTTATAATCGCCACGGCGATCAACATTAAACATTAACCATTTCGTGTTTTTCAACCCTCTAAATACCGACCTGCCAATAGGTGAAATTATACCACAAATAAAGGAAATTCTTTTAAAAGAGAACACCTTAATTGTGAGTGCCCCACCGGGTGCAGGAAAAAGCACTCTATTGCCACTAGCCCTCATCAATGAACCTTGGTTAAATGGCAAAAAGATTCTGATGCTTGAGCCTCGGCGTTTGGCTGCAAAAACCATTGTTGCTCGAATGGCATCGTTACTTGGGGAAGCGATTGGTCAATCGGTAGGTTATCGCATTCGCTTTGAAAATCAAGTAGGACAGACGACACAAATTGAAGTGCTCACGGAAGGAATTTTAACCCGCATGCTATTAAGCGATAATGCTCTCGAAAATGTAGGGATGGTGATTTTTGATGAGTTTCACGAACGTAGCATATATGCTGATGTTGCGCTCGCCTTATGTCGTGAAGTTCAAACGATTTTGCGTCCCGACCTACGCATTATGGTTATGTCAGCAACACTTGACATTGAGCGCTTACAAACGGTTTTAAAGGCAACTATGGTTGAGAGTAAGGGAAAACAATATCCTGTTGAGATAAGATTTACAGGAGAACGAGACCTAATGATGCTCCCAGAAATGACGGCTCAAATCATCAAGAAAGCTGTGAATGAACAAGAAGGAGATGCGTTGGTGTTTTTTCCAGGCGAAGGTGAAATTCGAAAATGTGAGGAAATACTAAAGACAACTTTAAAAGGATTTTCAATATGTCCTCTATATGGCCAGTTACCAATGGCTTTACAAAACAAAGCTATCTTTCCTGATACGAATGGAAAACGAAAAATTGTATTAGCCACTTCCATTGCCGAAACAAGTTTAACCATTGAAGGAATACGTATTGTAATAGATACTGGTTACGGGCGCACGGCAAAATTCGACCCCAAATCGGGTTTATCACGTCTTGAAACTATTGAAATATCAAAAGCATCGGCCGATCAGCGTGCAGGGCGTGCGGGACGCCTATCGCCAGGAGTGTGCTATCGTATGTGGTCGAAAGCTACACACGAAAGAATGGCTGAACACCGCATGCCCGAAATACTTGAAGCCGACTTAGCCTCACTCGTTCTCGATATGGCCGAATGGGGTATTCTTGATATCCAACAATTAACATGGCTTACACCACCACCAAAAGCAACACTTGCACAAGCTAGTGAAGTACTTCATCAATTAGATGCATTGCAAAACGGAAGAATTACAGAACAAGGCCGAAAGATTCGCAATTTACCCTGCCACCCTCGAATAGCTCACATGTTACTAATGGCAGGTAATGATAAACTATTACAACAAGCCACTGATTTAGCAGCCGTTCTGGAGGAACGCGACCCACTCGGACGTGATGCGGGAATTGATATCAACCGTCGTATTGAGGAATTGCGCAAACAAAGACATCGGCAGAATTTAGGGCGCAATATGACGCGCGTTGAAAAAGTAGCATCATCGTATCGGAAACTTTTTAATATTGATGCCGACAACAGTGCTTTTGACCCATACGATACTGGATTGCTTCTAGTTTACGCTTATCCTGAACGCATTGCCTGTGCTCGACCAGGTAATAACGCACAATATCAGTTATCGAATGGAACATGTGTAATGGCTGGTCATAAAGACGATTTAGCACATGAGCCATGGCTTGCTGTTGCTCATTTAGATGCACGTAGTGGGATGGGGAAAATATTTTTGGCCTCTCCCCTAAACCCACAAGACCTTGCCCCACTTGTAAAAGAACATGAAATAATTACATGGGATACACGCAAAGGAGGACTCATTGCTAGCAAAGACTTACGCATTGGCAGCATTACTTTACAATCGAAACCCCTCCCTGCACCTGACGAAAAACATAAAGCAAAAGCAATATCAGAAGCATTAAAAAAAGAAGGAGAAACACTACTCGACTTTAACGAAGAAGTAACACAATGGCAAAACAGAATTTTATGTTTACGAAAATGGCGACCCAATGATAATTGGCCTGACGTAAGTATCACAGCACTTCTTCAAACAAATGCAGAGTGGCTTTCTCTCTATTTAAACGAAATAAAAAAACCAGATGATCTTAAAAAGATTCAGCTTTTAAATATCTTACAAAACCATATTGGCTGGGAGAAACAATCAAATCTTGACCTATTAGCACCAACAAAAATTGAAGTCCCCAGCGGTTCATTTATATCTATTAAATATCTATCAAATGGTGATGCACCCATACTTGCTGCACGATTGCAAGAGATGTTTGGACTCGCTGATACACCCATTATTAACGAAGGAAGAACACCCGTTGTCTTACATCTTTTATCGCCTGGCTATAAGCCCGTACAAGTTACAAGCGACCTACGCAGCTTTTGGAATAAAACCTATTTTGAAGTAAAAAAAGATTTGCGAATCCGCTACCCTCGACACTCATGGCCCGATGACCCATGGACGGCCGAAGCAATAAGAGGAGCCAAAAAAAGGAATGTGAAATAAGCAAGACCAATTTAATTTCCCCAATTCGATCGATCTAAACTTCTATAATGAATAGCTTCGGCAATATGATGCGATTGAATATCATCTGCTTTTTCGAGATCTGCAATGGTACGCGACACCTTTAAAATTCGGTCATAGGCTCTAGCAGAAAGACCCAATTTTTCCATCGCATTTTTAAGCATAGCAGAGGCTGTTTCATCAAGTCGGCAGTACTGTCGAATAAGCTTGCTACTAATTTGAGAATTCGAATGAATGCCTTTGTACATCTCATACCTTTTATTTTGAATTAATCGGGCTAATAAAACGCGCTCACGAATATCATGACTATTTTCTGTTTGCTTATATTCAGCAAGCTTTTCAAAAGGTACAGGAGTAACTTCAAGATGGATATCGATGCGATCAAGTAAAGGACCAGATATACGACTTAGATATTTTTGAACCATACCAGGACCACAGAGACAATCTTTTTCGGGATGATTAAAATATCCGCAAGGGCAAGGATTCATGGATGCTACGAGCATAAAGCTAGCTGGATAATCCACTGTGAAACGTGCTCGGCTAATGGTTATCAGGCGATCTTCTAAAGGTTGGCGCATCACTTCGAGTACCGTTCTTTTAAATTCAGGCAGCTCATCCAAAAAGAGAACACCATTATGTGCCAATGATATTTCACCAGGTTGCGGAAAAGAACCACCACCAACTAAAGCAACATCTGAAATTGTATGATGTGGACTACGAAACGGACGCATAGCCATGAGTGATGTATTTTTATCAATCTTTCCGGCAACCGAATGAATTTTCGTTGTTTCAAGAGCTTCGTCAATTGTGAGCGGTGGTAAAATTGTAGGGATACGTTTTGCAAGCATTGTCTTACCTGCACCTGGAGGACCAATTAATAAAATATTATGACCACCAGCAGCAGCAATTTCGAGAGCACGCTTTACATTTTCTTGCCCCTTCACATCACCAAAATCCATATCACAACCCGCATGGCTAAGCATGAATTCTTTTTCAATATCAACAATAATTGGTTCAGGTACAAATATTCCATCAAGCAGTTCAATCACTTCGCGAAGATTTTTTACCCCATATACATTTAATCCGTTCACCACAGCAGCTTCACGCGCATTCTCCTCGGGCAAAATAATTCCTTTAAAACCCTCATCACGCGCGTTAATAGCAATGGGCAACACTCCATTTATAGGCTTTACGCCACCATCGAGCGATAATTCACCCATAATAATATGCGTGCTAAGCATATCTGATTTAAGTTCTTCATGTGCGGCTAAAATACCGATGGCAAGAGGCAAATCGTAGGCCGATCCTTCTTTACGAATATCAGCAGGGGCCATATTTATAACCACCTTTTTACCTGGTAGCTTATAACCACAATAACGCAATGCTGAATCAATTCGCTGCTGGCTCTCTTTTACAGCACTATCGGGTAGGCCTACAATAAAAAAATTTATGCCAATGGATATATTTACTTCTATCGTAATAGTGGTAGCATCGATACCATAAACAGCACTCCCATAAGTCTTAACCAACATAGCATTTTATTTTAAAATAAAAAACATGAGGGTAAGCCTACAAATAAAAAGTATAAGTACCTAACACCTCTGATGCTAAAAATAGAATTAAGCTAGAGTATAAGGAAAAAAAGTTTTGAACACTAAGGCTTCACATTTAACTTATTCTGTTGACTCTCAAGTTCGCTCAGCTGCTCAATTACACGCTCATAAATGCGTTCAAATTCATCGGCATGGTCCCGCGTGTAATAATTAATCGTACTATCAACTTTAACCTTTGTGTAGCCATATTTCGAATATACGTATGAATAGAGTGCCGTATCATTTTTGAATTGACTTGGAATGTTGCTAGTACGAACCATTCCTTCCGCAATATGTACATCACAAAGTATGTTAATTAAAATTTCTTTCGGTATTATATATGCTTCCACTTTACTTTGACAAGCAGTAAAAAATAATGCTACCATTACCAATGATAGCATTACTATATATTTTGTTCGATTCATTTAAATTTCAATTATTTCAACTCATTAAATCGGTAACCAATAGTAATTTCATGTGTGCCATTATTGTATTTTCTAAATGCAGAAACGCCAAAGTCATACGAATAACCGAAAAAATATTGTTTCTCATGAATATATCCAATTAAAATAGAAAAGGCATCTGAGGATCTAATAGATAAACCGCCCCAAAAGGTTTCTTTATAAATATAGCGTGTACTCAATTCAAATTGCAATGGTGATGCACCAACCGCTTTAATTAAGAGTGTGGGTTCAATTGCTTGTTTTTTGTCAATAAAATATTTATATCCTCCCGTAAGGTAAAAGTGTGATTTTAATCTACTAAAAGCACCTTTTGTTACAAGCGTATCAACATCGAAAAAACTTAACTTGTTATTTAATAATTGTACACTTGAAATACCAATGTGATAGGTATAAGAATAGAGATAAACGCCAATAGATGCATCTGGAACTGCTTTAGAGTACATTGCATTTTTAAGAGGGTCTTTGCTTCCACCTGTATGTTCATCCCATAACTCAATATTGGCACCATCCATTTTATATTGCAATAAGCCAAGCCCCATACCCATTGAGAGACGAACATCTTCTTGTACTGCTATATTATATGCATAAGCTAAACTAAAACCACTACGACTTGTTGGGCCTGTCACATCATTAAAAACATAACCACCAAAACCCATATCTTTTCCTTTTGAAGGTCCATAAACACTTAGGAAGTTTGTAATAGGATGGTCGGGTACACCAACCCATTGAACACGGGTATTGGTACGAATTTGATAATAGTTATAAGTACCAGCAATGGCAGGATTAAAAACAAAGTTATTAAAACTGTATTGAGTAAATAAAGGTACCTGTTGCGCTTTTAACATTGCTGAAAAGCTGAGGGCAATGCCCATTAAGATATATATTATATTTCCTTTCATAGTCATTTAGCTTATCTAATAATTGATACAGGACCGCTGAATGTTTGTTTTTCTTTGCCATCATCAACGGATATTACATAATAATAGGTGCCAACGGCGCAAGGTTTGCTATTGTGATTACCATCCCAACGAGCTGCTTCGTCGTCTTCATAATTAGCATTCTCGTAAACTTTAACGCCCCAACGATTAAATACTTCAACATTAACATTTATGTATTGGTCAAGACCAATATCAAATTGCCATTTATCATTTATACCATCACCATTGGGGGTAAAACCTGATGGAATGAAACCATCCCAAAGACTAACCAGTAAAGAATCATCGGCAACACAACCATAGGAGTTACTCACCGTTAAACGAAGCATTACACTATCTTTTATTTGACTTCCATTAAAAGTTGGAGTTGATAGATTATTATTACCCGAAGGAAAATATGTTGTATTTGCATCCGTAGTGCTCCATTTTTGAGTTAGAATATCAAAATTAAAAGCATCCCATTTATAAATTGGACTATTGGACTCATCAACAACTACGGCATCATTCACAAGTGCATCATATTGTGCATCAAAACTGGTAATTAATTGAGAAGTAATTTTTCGCTCATTGGCACTCAGTAATTGAATATGGTCGGGCATATAAATGACATCCACCTTAGGATAAACGACTACTTTAACAGTATCATCAACAAGGCAATGGTTATTTGTGTGAACAAACAGACGATACTCTTCTGTTTTATTAGGATAATAACTATACGAAGGCAATAGAACAAGGAAATTTCCTCCCTGATCATCAGCAGCAGCGTCATTAATAATTCGCGAATGATCGGATAAACGTATCCACTCATAATATGACACAGGTCCATTCAATCCGCCCTTAATGGTATCTTTGTCACCAAAACATATTTCATGTTGATTATCTGTCATAACAATTTTCAAGGTATCATAATTGTTTACAAATAATGTTGTATCAAACCTGCAAGCATCCTTATCTTCAATAATAAGACGATAATTACCTCCTATAAGTTTCGATATATTCTTTGTTGTTGCTGTATATGTTGTTCCTATTCTGTCCCATACAAATGAATAAGGCAATTTTGCATTCGTATAATTTGGATAAACTTTAATAGAGCCACTATCATTATAGCCAGATGCTATTACAATACATTTTGCAGGGACAATAACGGCAGAATCTAAACCAATTCTTCCGGGTTCATAAATATTTATTGTTGAATCGTATTCTTGGTTCGTAAAGTCTTTAACCCGAATACGATGATTTCCTCCTCTGAATCCAAAGATAGACGTATCATTTGCAATATGCAATATAGTATCACTATCAATAATCGTTCTGAATGGAGATACGCCAATTGAGTTAATGATTAAACGAATACTAGTAGAATCGCCAAAACATTTTAAACTATCAGGAGACACAATAATAGCAACAGGTAGGCTATTTGCGGTAAGCACTACACTTGTATCCTTATGGCAGCCCATCGCGTCTTTAATTACGATATAGAATAAACCAGCGGTCAAGCTATCAAAAATAAAATTATTTCTAAAGTTAAAAGGATTCACAATTGTATCAGCCGCATAACTTAATGTACCTACTCCACCCTGAGCGTAAATCTTAATTTTACCAGCATTACCATTAGCTAAATTTGTCGTTACAATACTATCTATAATAATTTTAGGATACGATGCAACGGAAAAGGTATCCCAAATACTACAGCTCGGACCATCAACACGGGCAAGGTATAAACCAGGTCTTAGACCCGTGAATACTGAATCTGTTTGTACAATACTATCGGTAACATAATACCTATTTCTTATAGGATATGGCAATACACCAAGAGATGTATCAATGGCATTATACATTACATAATTTAATGCAATGGATGGATCATTAAACTTAATGACAGCACCTGTTGTATCATTAGAACAAATAGGATTCGCATTAATTGGAATTGAATCAATAATAAATATGGGCAATATGGGAAGATCTATTTTAAATGAATAGTCGTTAACAGCAGCACATCCGTTAACATCTTTAACCGCCATTTCATAATGCCCACCAAGTATATTTGAGAATGGTTCACCAGGTAAATAGATGTTCCCGCTATCAAGCGAATACGAGTAAGGTGCTACTCCACCGCTTACATTAAAGTCGATGGTAAAGGCACCATTGCATTGCCTGATGCTATCTACTGCAAGAATGTTTACGCTATCTGGATTAACTATTGCGTACATCATTGATGAGAGTGAACACAAACGAGTATCGATCACATCAACACGGTAATTGCCTTCGTTGAGACCTTTAAAGACAGTATCACTTATGTTTATATTTAAAATGCTATCAAAAGCACCTGCATTTTTAAATAAATTTAATTTATAAGTAATACTACCGCCAGTAATATTGGCTGCAATTTTACCATCAGCTACACTATGGCAAGACATATCTGTTTTGCTTATGTTGAGATTTACTGCATCAGGTTCAGTGATAATTAAAATACTATCGCGTGTACATGGGCCATTGCCTTTTACACTTATTTGAATAGTATCGGCAAAAATTGTGTCAAAGACCCCCGTAGTATTTGTTAAAACAATGCTGCCATTTATTAATAAGGTATAGTTCAATGTTCCAGAACCACCACTTGCATAAGCATGTATGTTTGTAGCTAAACCATTACAACGAATACTATCGTAAACAACAGAATCAATTACAATACCAGCTGGATCAACCACTATAATAGTATCCGTTTGAAGAATACAACCAGCAGTATCGCGAATAGCTAAATGATAGGTGCCATTATCTTGTTTAGCAAAGAGTGAATCGGGTTGCCATGTTGCTCCTGCATCAATAGAATAATCGAGGGCTCCACTACCACCATGTGCAAAAATCACTATATCTGTACTATCACCAGCACATGGAACAGTATCGGTATAAACAACACTATCATACACTATCGCACCGGGTGCTGCAATATTAACATTACCTCCAGAAAGAGTACAGAGATTACTATCACGAACCACCACAGCGTATATACCATAAGTTATATTTAATGTGTCTTTATTGGTAAAATAATTTACTCCTCCATCCAATGAATAATTATACGGAGCCGTTCCGCCAGATGCGGTCATGTGAACCTCCCCGTTAGTAGAGGAAGCACAGGTTGGATTAACAGTAGTAACTACCACATTTATTGCTGTGGGTTGTGTAATTACTATTGTAGTATCTTTTCTACAAGCATTTGCATCCGAAATTGCAATCTGATACGTATTTGCTAAAACCCCACCAAACACAGATGAAGCTGAGAATGTAGCCCCATTATTTATAGAGTAATTTAAAATGCCTGTACCACCATGCGCCAATATTATAATAATAGAAGTATCGCCATTACATCCAATAATATTTGTTGTTATCGAATCAATTACAATAGGATCAGGATCAACAATACTAATAGTATCAGCCTGTAAGATACAAGCATTAGCATCTTTTATTGCGAGTTGATAGGAACCATTATCTTTTCTGCTAAATAAAGAAGCAGCCTGCCAGCTTGCACCCGCATCAACCGAATAGCTAAGTAGGCCAAAGCCCCCATGAGCGTAGATAGTGATATCCGAACTATCGCTATAACAAAGAACGGTATCATTATATGACGCGCTATCATATACAATTGCTGAGGGCGCTGCAATAACAACACTACCGCCTGATGTGGTACATCCCTTTACATCTTTAACTACAATATTGTATGTTCCATCTACCAAAGTTAAAGTATCTGCATTCAAAGAATAATATATTCCACCATTCGTTGAATATCTGTAAGGAATGTTTCCACCAGTTGCAGTAATGTGTATCTCGCCATCATTGTATGTTGCACAAGTAGGATCTGTATGTGTTTCTGAAATAATCATAGCAGCTGGTTGATAAATTGTAATGGAGGTATCTATTGTGCATCCATTATCATCTTTAACTTTTATACTAAAAACACCACCTGATTGATTAATAAAATTACCAGAAGCTTGATAGCCTATACCACCATCTACACTATAAACAACTGAACCTGTACCACCAGTAGCAGCAATAGTAATGATTGCATAAGTATCGCCATTACATGCCAGTGAATCGGTAAACGTTAATGTATTTATTACAATAGGTAAAGGTTCACTAACATTTACCGTTGCAGTATCTTTGCAACCCATTGCATCAGTAACCACTACAGAATGAGAGCCCGCACAAAGTGTTGCAGTGTTTCCATCAGGTATAGAAGCCTCAAGCCAATCGAAAACAGTATATGGAGGTGTACCACCATTTACAGAAACCACCACATTAACATCACAAGAGCCAAAACATTTAGTTCTTAATCCCATAGGAACCTGATATGAAGTTTCCATACATCCACCAAAGGTAGGTTGTACAATAGCTTCACTAATTGTGCCTGAAGAATAGGATACAGTAGTAGTGTCGCCAGCAACTGTAGTATCGGTAAAAGAAATATACGCTTTTGAAAGAAATCCAGATGTTGAACCCGATGCGAAACAATCCTCAACAGCAATCTTCCATCCGCCTTGAGCAGGGTTCATGCCGTTTAAAACTGTCCAATCGCCAGTAGCACCATAGGTTCCGCGCAATGGCTTCCAATTACCGCCTGTTTTTTGTGTACACATTTTTAATGTATCAACTAAGCCTTTCGTGTTTGTGAATGTTAAGCTATCCACTTCAGAAGTTGGATAAGGACCACAACCAGGGGTTGGCGGGAATTTAGCACTACCTCGCAAAGCCACTCTAGTAAGACCATCAGGAGCTACTAAATAAAATTTCAAATCGAATGGCAAATTATGACCTGAAGTACTAAAAGAAACATAAATTTTGGTATTCGCACTAATGTTGAATGGTGCAGGAGAGCCAATCGCAGCATTTAACTCAGGAGCCAAAGTAATAGTGTTTGAATCTTTAACTGCACAACCAGCAACATTAAATGCCCATAAATATATTTTAGCCGTTTGTAGCGATTTCTCAAATGCTCCTGGCGTGTAAACAGGATCAATGATGGTACTATCTGAAAATTGCCCATCCCCTTTTGTGCGCCACACAAAAGAAGCCGCATTGGTTACGGATGCATCCGAAATATAATAGTTTCCAGTATAACATATAACTCCATCGGTACCAGCAAATGCGGTAGCTTGAGGTAAAAGTGCAATCGCATAACTTCCAGTTATTTCACATAAGCTTGCATCAGTAATTGTTAAATTGTATGTACCAGATGTTAATGATGACAAATCTTCAATTATTGAACCATTACTCCAACTATATATATAAGGCAAAGTGCCACCACCAACAGTTATATCCACGGCACCATCAGAACCTCCTGAGCAGGTTACTGGTGTCACAAGTCCGCTAAGAGTAAGCATTGTCGGTTCGGTAATTGAATAGCTGGCTGTTGCTGTACAATTATATGAATCGGTAATCGTAATTGTATATGTCGCTGCAGGAAAATCCATCAAATCAACATCGGTAGTGGCATTACTCCAACTATAAGTGAATGCAGGTGATCCGCCACTTACAGTCAAATCAATATCGCCCGTTGAAAAACCATTACAATCAACAGGTGTTACAGCTGCTGCAATAGTAATTGCGGGGTGTGCCGTTAATACATAGCTACTCGTTTTATTACATCCCGTTTGATCAGTAACTGTAACACTATATGTAGCATCCGAAATATTTACTATATCTTCAGTAGTACTTGCATTGCTCCAGCTAAAAGTATATGGGGTATTTCCACCTATAATACTTAAATCGATAGAACCCGCTGAGATACCAGTACACGTGTGAATAATTGAGCCAGAGGTAACAATTGGTGTAGCTTGAGTTATAGTATACGAACCAGAAATAATGCAGCCAATATTGTCCGTAACAGTTACTGTATATATGCCAGCCGTTTTTGCATTAACATCTTCCGTAGTTGCACCACTATTCCATAAGAACGTATACAAAGGATTTCCATTTGCTGGTGTAATATCAACAATACCAGTATTTCCTCCGTTGCAATTAACATGAGTAATAGTATGTGATAGAGAAAGATCTGTGACAGTAATTGTTCCTGTTGCATTAACAACACTACAACCGCCAGTTAATGGAATAGAATAAATAAATGTACCGCTTACAGAAGGCGTACCGCTTATTGTAATAAGGTTGGCAGCCCAGGCAGCAGTTACACCCGTAGGTAAACCAACGGCAGCACCTATACCTGTTGCTCCTACCGTTGTATGAGTTACGGAAGCAATTGCAGTATTTAAACAAACAGTTGGTGTGCTTGAAGGAGCTCCTACTGTATTATTTACACTTACAGTAATTGTTCCAGTTGCACTAACAGCAGCACAACCTCCTGTTAATGGAATACTATAATTGAAGGTGCCACTTACAGATGGAGTTCCACTTATAGTAATTGTGTTAGCTGCCCATGCAGCAGTGACACCTGCTGGTAAACCCGTAGCTGCTCCAATTGCTGTTGCACCCGTAGTAATATGTGTGATTGCTGTTAATGCGGTGTTAATACACAAAGTAGGAGTGCTTGAAGCGGCTGTTACCGTATTTGCAGGGGTTACAGTAATTGTTCCTGTTGCGTTAACTGTTCCACAACCTCCTATTAAAGGAATACTGTAGCTAAATGTTCCAGATGCTGATGGTGTTCCGCTAATGGTAATTGTATTAGCGGCCCACGCGGCAGTTACACCTGCTGGTAATCCAGTGGCAGCGCCAATTGCAGTTGCACCTACCGTGGTATGTGTGATTGCTGTTAAAGCGATATTGATACATAAAGTAGGAGTACTTGAAGCGGCGGTTACAGTATTTGCAGCTGTTACCGTTATAGTTCCTGTTGCGTTCACTGTTCCACAACCACCTGTTAAAAGGATACTATAATTGAAGATTCCACTTACAGATGGAGTTCCACTTATAGTAATTGTATTTGCGGCCCATGCAGCGCTTACCCCTGCAGGCAAACCAGTTACTAAACCAATTCCTGTTGCACCAACAGTAGCATGTGTAATTGCAGTTAAGGCAGTATTAATACATATTGTAGGTGTACTAGAAGCTGCGCCAACAGTATTGTTTGCTGTTACAGTAATCGTTCCCGTTGCATTTACAACACCACATCCGCCTGTTAATGGTATGTTATAATTGAATGTTCCTGCGGCACTGGGGGTACCACTTATAGTAATTGTATTGGCTGCCCATGCAGCACTTACACCTGCTGGTAATCCAACAGCTGCACCAATACCTGTTG
>JBBRXJ010000067.1:0-20119 GCA_038248505.1 Bacteroidales bacterium | reverse complement strand
ACATGAGTAGTTGTGGTTGTTTTTAATTCCTGACATAGGTATTCTACTGTGTCGGGCGAAGGAATTTATTAAAACTGTTTGTGAAATTTCTTTTTTAGATGCTCTAAATCGGAGATGTAATCTCCCTGGCATAACGAATTACCCAATAAGGATAACACAACATCTGAATAAGAATAACGTGCTAATACGCTACGGTTTCCAATTTGCTTATCTAGAAATTATCAATACCGGCGTGGTGTATAGCGTTATATATAAAATTTAATCCGCCAAAAGGGGTGATGTTATTTGAAGATTGTGTGATTTTATCCATGATAGTTTATTTGCTGTTGCTGTTGCAAATATTATCTTTTCGGTGATACTATCAAAGATATAACTAATTTATTTATAATTAGTTATAATATTTTTTTCGTTAAGTCTGCGACTTCTGGGTTAGTACTAATAAAAGGTATAATACAAACACAGGTAGTTTTACATCTAGCAATTTACGCATACATTTTAATTTTATAATATTCATATATATTGATTTACAGGTTTAAGTTCATCACAGATATAAGTATTATCCGAAGTAATTACAAATAATAAACCACAAATACACAAGTCCTCCAATAAATGCTGCGAACATTTATATAAATTGCAGCCAAAATGATAAAACAACAAGAATATAGGGGTCTTTTATATGTTGCCATCGCTGGATTGTGTTGGAGTTTTGTGGTAATTGCTCTTAAACTGTCTTCTGTTTCTGTAGCCCCACTAACAGTAGTGTGGTTCCGATTTACATTAAGTTTTATATTACTTAGCGTCTGGTTTTTAATTAAAGACCCTGCAAAATTTAAAATTCTGCTACATCCACCATTATTACTAATAGCTGGCACTATTGCGCTCATGGTAAATTATATCTGCATTGTATTGGGAGTTATTTATACCACACCGAATACCACGCAAGTCTTTATTACATTGGGGCCTGTATTTTTTGCCCTATCTGGTTTTATTGTATTTAAAGAAAAAATAAACCGCTATCAGGCTATTGGCTTTGTTGTTAGCCTCTCTGGTATGGCGCTGTTTTATGAGCGACAATTGAACTTACTAATGAAAGACACGAGGACATTCAATCTGGGTATTTTATTCACTATTATTGCTGCCCTAGGATGGACTGTTTATGCCGTAATTCAAAAGAAATTGGTTAAACGCTACGATACACAACAAATGAATCTTGTAATTTACGGATTACCTAGTTTGGTATTAATACCTTTTGTACACTTTGGAACATTTACAAACTTACCCAATATTGGTTGGGCACTATTACTATTTCTTGGCTTAAATACCCTTGTATCATATGGTTTTATTTCGGCGGGCATTAAATATGTGGAAGCAAATGTTGCAAGTATTATTCTTTGTTTAAATCCAATTATTACTTTTGCAAGTATGGCGCTCATAAATTATTTAGATGTAAAAAATATTGATCAGGAAAACTTTTCTATTTTAACACTCCTAGGGGCTGCATTGGTAATTACGGGTGCAATTTTGGTGATTCGATTTGCGAAACGGAATAGAGAGGTGTGATCCACCTCGGCGTAGTGAGGAATAATGATATTGAATTATAGATATGGATTGCTGAGAGCAAAAAAAGCTTTATAAATAATAAACTTCAAAGAATATGATAGAGGTGAAAATTTCAAAAACTGCAAGTAGTGAATCACTGATTCTATTGATGAATAGTGTCAAAGATCTTACAAAGATACTTAGTAAGGAAGAACTACTTTTTACTGAGAAAAAGATAAAAAACAAAGAACATTGTATCGAAATAAATCGGTTTAAAAATAGTCTTTACATTATTGTTTCGGAGAGCAAAAAGGGCAAAACGCCTTCATTAGAGTCTGCCCGTAAACAAGGTAACAGCCTACTAAAACAATTAAATCATAACAAAGAAAAAGAAGTATCTCTGCAAATAATTAATGGATGGGATGCCACCATGTCCCTCGCATTTATTGAAGGAATGCTGCTTTCTTCTTATCAGTTTTTGAAGTATCTTTCAAAATCCGACGATAAAAAATGTAGTGTAAAAATGTTAAAAGTGCATTCTCAGCTGTTCAATCAATCTACATTAGATTCTCTTAAAAATACAGTTGATGCAGTGTTTATGGCAAGAGATTTAATAAATGAGCCCGTCATGTTTCTTAATGCACCAAAGCTAGCCGAAGAAATTAAAAAGATGGGGAAAATAGCTGGTTTTAAAGTTGAAGTATTTGATAAGAAGAAAATTGAGAGTTTAAAAATGGGAGGTATCTTGGCAGTAAACCGAGGAAGCATAGATCCTCCTCGGTTTTGCATCCTTGAATGGAAACCATCCAATCCTAAAAACAAAAAGCCACTCATATTAGTTGGCAAAGGCATAACCTTTGATACTGGGGGACTCAGTTTAAAACCAACGGGTGATAGTATGGATTATATGAAATCGGATATGAGTGGAGCCGCTGCTGTTGCTGCCACATTGTATGCCATTGCAAAAAACAAAATCCCGGTTCATGTAATTGGTCTTATACCCTCAACCGACAATAGACCTGATGGTAATGCATATACCCCTGGCGATATTATAAAAATGTATGACGGCACGAGTGTTGAAGTTCTAAACACCGATGCAGAAGGCCGCATGATTCTTGCCGATGCGCTCAGCTATGCTAAAAAATACAAACCCGAATTAGTCATTAACATTGCAACACTTACAGGTTCAGCTGCCGCTGCTATAGGCAAACAGGGCATGGTAGGTATGGGTAATGCTCCTGAAAAAACGTTCAACAAACTAAAACAAAGTGGAGATATGGTTCATGAGCGTATTGCTGAATTTCCCTTCTGGGCTGAGTATGCAGATGATATCAAATCACCCATTGCCGACTTAAAAAACGTTGGGGGTAAATATGCAGGAGCTATCACAGCAGGCAAGTTTTTAGAACATTTTACCGATTATCCGTTTATTCATTTAGATATTGCGGGTGTAGCATTCATTAAGGAAAACGACAGTTATAGAGGCAAAGGAGGAACGGGGGTATGCGTTAGATTGCTCCATGATTTTATTAGCAAATACTGATAACATTTTTTTTGAAATTTTGATGTCGTTTTTTATCATATTTTAGTACATTTGAACCACAAAATCCAAAAAAAATGAGCGACAGCATAAAAATAGGTATATCACACGGTGACATTAACGGCATTGGTTACGAAGTAATTCTTAAAACACTTGCAGATACTCGCATTAGTGAGTTATGCACACCTATAATTTATGGTTCTCCAAAAGTGGTGGCGTATCATCGTAAAGCATTAAATCTGCCTGAATATAACATAAACAGAGCACGTAACGTTGAGGAATGTTTAGTTCGAAAACCAAATATCATTAATTGCTTAGGCGAAGATATACACGTTGAGCTTGGCAAATCAAGTGCACATGCTGGTGAATGTGCTGTAATAGCGCTCGAAAAAGCCGTAGATGATTTAAAAAACAATAAAATTGATGCTTTAATAACTGCTCCAATTAACAAACAAAATATCCAATCAGAGAAATTCAATTATCCTGGCCATACAGAATATTTAAAAAATGTACTAGGAGCTAATGAAGTACTCATGCTCATGGTTAATGATTTAATGCGTATTGGTGTAGTTGCTGGCCATGTGCCAATTTCAAAGGTTTCAGAAACAATTACGGTAGAGACTCTTTTGAAAAAACTTAAAATATTAAACATATCACTACAACGTGATTTTGGCATACGTAAGCCTAAAATAGCAGTCTTTGGATTAAATCCACATTCAGGCGACCATGGAGTCATTGGTAACGAAGAGCAAAACATAATTATTCCAGCACTTGAAAAAGCGAATGCTGAAGGTATTTTAGCAATGGGTCCCTTTGCAGCTGATGGTTTTTTTAGTTCAGAGGGATACAAAAAATTTGATGGAATACTTGCTATGTACCACGATCAGGGATTAACACCATTTAAAGCACTCGATATGGATAGTGGCGTTAATTTCACTGCAGGAATGAATTTTATTCGAACCTCCCCTGCACATGGCACGGCTTATGATATTGCAGGTACAAATACTGCAAATCCTGACTCATTTAGGCATGCATTGTATTTAGCAATTGATGTGTATAAAAATCGACTCAATCATAAAGAATTTACTAAAGAACCTCTCAAAAATGTTGACCTGTCAAGTTTTCACAATGGTGCTGATAATCCAGCTGACATGGGTCAAAGATATCGTTAAGTACAAATAAAGCTTGAATGTTGGCATTCAAACTTTATTTGTATTCAAAAAATACTTTTTACTTTTTAAATTCTAATTGTGCTAAAGAATCATGCACTTATACTCAGCATTCCTTTTAAATTGAAGGAAATTAAAAGATTATTTTGCTAAATTTGTCGTTCAAAAAACAAAAATATGGCAAGCAATATGAATTTAAAGGATGAAGCCTTTCGTTATCACGAAGAAGGACGTCCGGGTAAACTGGAAGTAATACCCACCAAAGCTTATCAAACGCAAAAGGATTTAACTCTTGCCTACTCACCTGGAGTAGCTTATCCATGCTTGGCAATACAAGCAAATCAAGAAGATGCATATAAATACACCATAAAAGGCAATTTGGTAGCAGTAATATCAAATGGCACTGCAGTATTAGGCTTAGGCGATATAGGAGCATTAGCAGGAAAACCGGTAATGGAGGGCAAAGGACTACTATTTAAAGTATTCGCCGATGTTGATGTATTTGATATTGAGGTAGATGAAAAAGACACCGAAAAACTCATTCAAGTAATAAAAGCCATTGCTCCCACATTTGGAGGTATTAATTTGGAAGATATTAAGGCACCCGAATGTTTTGAAGTTGAAGCACGTCTTAAACAGGAACTCGACATTCCTGTTTTTCATGATGATCAGCATGGCACAGCCATTATATCAAGCGCTGGCTTACTTAATGCCTTAGAGTTGGTTGGCAAAAAAATTGGTGACGTTCGAATGGTCGTAAATGGAGCAGGAGCATCGGCTATATCATGCAGTAAATTGGCACTTAAAATTGGCATTAAACCTGAGAATTTAATGATGGTTGACAGTAAGGGAGTGCTAAGTAAAAAAAGAACTGATTTAAATAAGATGAAACAGCCTTTTGCTGTAGAGACCGATTTAACAAGCCTTGCAGAAGCCGTAAATGGAGCAGATGTTTTTCTTGGATTATCAGTAGCAAACATTATGAGCGAAGAAATGCTTTGTTCAATGGCACCAAACCCTATCGTATTTGCAATGGCCAATCCAGATCCTGAGATATCCTACGAAAAAGCAATGAATGCCCGAAAAGATTTAATTTTCGCTACAGGGCGTTCCGATTATGCAAATCAAATTAACAACGTTCTCGGCTTTCCATATATATTCCGCGGTGCGCTTGATGTACGAGCCAGTGAAATAAATGAAGAAATGAAAATTGCGGCAACCTATGCTTTAGCAAAATTAGCAAAAGAGCCCGTTCCAGAAGTAGTAAAAAAAGCATATAACAATAATGATCTAGCATTTGGCCGAACCTACATTATCCCTAAGCCACTCGATCCTAGACTCATATCTATAGTTTCAATGGCCGTTGCAAAAGCTGCTGTTGAAACAGGCGTTGCTCGGAAACCAATTACAGACTGGAATGCATACGAAGAACAATTAAAAAGCAGAATAAAAACTGAAAAGAAGTGATGATAATACTAAACTAGTCACTCCTCCGTTTAAATAGAAAAATAATTTGAAAATCGGAAAGCGTTACAAAAGCGTTTTTAGGACAGATAAAACAAAAATATGTACGAATATATTCGGGGCGAAATATCTGAAATAAATCCATCCTACCTTGTTCTTGAAGCAGGTGGTGTGGGTTTTTTCATTAATATCTCACTAAATACCTATAGCAGAATAACAGAACATAAGGATGCATTAGAAATTAAAAAAAAATGCAAAGTATTTGTTCATCAAGCCATTAGAGAAGACGCTCATGTTCTGTTTGGTTTTTTTGACCGTCGTGAGCGAGATATATTTAGGCTGCTTATCTCTGTTTCGGGCATTGGCGGTAATACCGCACGAATGATATTGTCATCCATGAATACTCAGGAAATTGAAGAAGCCATAAGTACGGGCAATGTAAATGCTTTAAAAAGCGTAAAGGGAATTGGGCTAAAGACCGCTCAACGTGTTGTTATTGATTTAAAAGACAAATTTAGCAATGAACTAGCCGGAATAGATGAATTATTTGCAAGCAAGGGCAACCTTAAAACAGAAGCACTCTCCGCCCTCACTACTTTGGGATTCAATAAAATGGCTGCTGAGAAAATGATTGACAAACTTCTTGTTGAGAAAAAGAGCCTCAGCGTTGAAGAACTTGTCAAAGAATGTTTAAGACGTTTATAAACTAATATTAATCAGCTTTTGAAAGTATCGTCATTAAGACATATCATTCCACTATTTAGCATCTCCGCTTTATTTATCTTGTTAGCTATAACAACAGATGCATACGGGCAAAATGATTCCAATTCCTTACCTTATCCCTTTAAGGATGAATCAGCTTATCCTTACAAATTACCAGCTAACGATACTGGTATAACCCTAAGAAACCCATCAAATATTAAATCGGATGTAAAGTATGACCCCGTTAGTAATAGCTATATTATAACAGATAAAGTAGGTGATATGGATTATAGACCTGCTCGTGAAGTAAGTATTAATGAATATAACGATCTAAAATTCAAGCAATCCTTACATCAGTTTTGGAAAACACAAGCTAAAGGGGAATCAACTGGAAGTAGTTCGTTTTTTCGAAATATTAATATAAAAAGTAAAGCCTTTAATAAAATATTTGGAAGCAATGTTGTTGACATAAAACCCCAAGGATCTGCCGAACTGATATTCAGTATTAATACATCAAGAATTGATAACCCCGCATTGCAAGAACGTTTGCGAAGCACTACTACTTTTGACTTTCAAGAAAACATTCAAATGAATGTTACTGGAACCATTGGAGATAAAGTCAAACTAGGAATAACCTACGATACCGAAGCAACCTTTGACTTTGAGAATAAAACAAATTTAGGTTATAGCGGCGAAGAAGATGAGATTGTGCAAAAAATTGAAGCAGGAAATGTTTCATTGCCTTTGAGTGGTTCGCTAATTACAGGTAGTCAGAATCTTTTTGGATTAAAAACCGAATTAAAATTTGGGAAGATGACTGTAACTACCGTATTGTCTCAACAAAAAGGAAAAACAAAAACAATTGAAATTGAAGGAGGTGCTGAGAGAAAAGAATTTGAAGTTGAAATTGATGATTACGATGCCAACAAACATTTTTTTCTTAGTCATTTTTTTAGTGACATATACGATAATGCACTCCGCAATATACCACTTATAGCAAGTGGAGTTCAAATTACCAATATTGAAGTCTGGATTACTAATAAAAATGCAAGTTTTGAAAGCTCAAGAAATATTGTAGGATTTATGGACTTGGCAGAAACCCGAGGGCGAAATATTTCAAACCCAGGCATTGACACTTTTGGTATTCGTCCTCCAAACCCTGAAAATACTGGAAATTCATTATATGATATTGTTCAGAGTAAAATACGTGATGTTGTTAATATTACAGACATTCTTGAAAACCCATCCAATATAAATGGAATAGATCTTGAAAAAGGAACCGATTATGAAAAAATAGAAAGCGCCCGTCTTCTCTCTCCTAATGAATATAGTTTAAATGAAGCGCTTGGTTTTATTTCCTTAAATAGCGCTTTAAATACCGACGAAATACTTGCTGTTTCCTTTACTTATACTTATAAAGGAAAAACCTATAAAGTAGGCGAATTGTCAAGTGAAATAACAGCTCCAAAAACACTTATTTTAAAATTGATTAAAGGAACGAGTTTAACACCCAAGGTGAAGACTTGGGATTTAATGATGAAAAATATTTATTCTCTAAATGCATATCAAGTTGACAAAGAGGATTTTGAATTAGATATTCTCTACCAAGACGATGAGACAGGAACCGAAATAAATTACCTCACCGAAGGTCCTTTTAGTAATCGAATTTTATTAGGTGAAATGAATCTTGACAATGTAAATTCAAGTCTAGATGTAGGTCCTGACGGTATTTTCGACTTTATTACCGGTATCACCATTCTTCCAACAAACGGAAGAATTATCTTTCCGGTTAAGCAGCCTTTTGGTACGCATTTAAAAAACAAATTTAAAGGCGACCCTGATGCCGATGAATTAATTGACAAATATGTTTTTAATGAGCTCTATGATTCTACAAAAATAAAAGCACAGCAAATAGCTAATAAAAATAAATTTGTAATACGTGGGTCTTATAAATCGGCAGGAGGTTCAGACATTTCATTAAATGCAATGAATGTACCTAAGGGATCTGTAAAAGTTACTGCTGGAGGTATTCTACTTATTGAAGGTACTGATTTCATAGTTGATTATACTCTAGGGCGAGTAAAAATATTAAATGCCGGGCTTTTAGAATCTGGCACTCCTATTCAGATTTCACTAGAAAGCAATTCACTTTATAATTTACAAACCAAAACACTCTTAGGTACACATTTAGACTATAAATTCTCTGAGAATTTTAATTTGGGAGGAACCATTTTAAATCTTACTGAGCGTCCACTAACAAAGAAAATTAACTTTGGCGACGAACCAATATCAAACACCATTTGGGGTATAAACGGAAGCTATTCAACGAAATCTCAATTTTTAACCACACTTGTTGACAAAATACCATTAATTGAAACAAAAGAAGTATCACGCATTACCATTGATGGCGAGTTTGCACATCTCATACCAGGTCACTCCAAGGCCATTGAGAAAAAAGGGATAGCTTATATTGATGATTTTGAAGGCTGCGAAACATCAATGGACATTAAATCATTCTCAACATGGGTTATTGCAAGTACACCTAAACGCCTTACAGAGTCAAGCTTTAATAACAACTTACGATATAATTATAATCGTGCTAAATTTTCATGGTATGTAATTGACCGACTATTTTTAAATAACACCAATACTACCCCCGACAATATAAAAGATAATCCTGATATTGTATCGAGTCATTTAGTTCGCGAAGTGTATGAAAAAGAAATTTGGGAAAATAAAGAAGAATACACTGGTGTACCAACCAATATTTCAGTATTAAACCTTGCATTTTATCCCAATCAGCGAGGTCCATATAACTACAGTCCCGACGTTGCAGCCGATGGGAACTTGAGTAATGATGCCGCAAAAATGCAAAATAGGTGGGGCGGTATTATGCGCGAAATACCCACAAGTGATTTTGAAGCAGCCAATATTGAGTTTATTGATTTCTGGATGATGGATCCATTTATTGAGAAGCAATCTACAAATGCCGGTGGTCAACTAATATTCAACTTAGGAGAAGTATCTGAAGATATTTTAAAAGATTCGAGAAAAATGTTTGAGAACGGACTACCTGCATTTGATAATACAACATCAATTGACAGTACGGTTTGGGGACGAATACCCACAGGTCAATCAATGGTAAATGCTTTTGACAATAATGTTGATTCACGAAAATATCAGGATGTTGGATTAGATGGATTAGATGACGACAATGAGCAAAAATACTTTTATAATTTTTTAGATACTTTAAGAACTATAAACCCCAAAGCATATACTTCGGTACTAAACGATCCATCAAGCGATAATTTTATGTATTACCGAAGTACAAAATACGATGATGAGAATGCCGACGTTTTAAGAAGATACAAGGATTACAATGGATTAGATGGAAACTCACCAGCATCAGAACAAACATCAGAATCATATAGCACCTCCGGATCAACCTTGCCCGATGTTGAAGATATTAATAGCGATAATACACTCAATGAAACAGAATCGTACTATGAATATCGAATAGATCTTCGCAAAAACAAAATGGTAGTAGGCGAAAATTATATTACCGATAAAGTAAATAATGTAGCGAAATTTGTAAATGGTGAAAAGTCAGAAATAAGCTGGTATCATTTTCGAATACCGGTTCGAACTCCAGCAGCTAAAATAGGCAATATATCAGATTTTAATTCCATCCGATTTGCGCGTATGTACCTCACAGGCTTTAGTGATTCTATCTTTTTACGTTTTGCCTCTATCGATTTAATTAGAGGAGAATGGCGTAAATACTACCTGCCATTAGCACAACCAGGCGAAGCGCTTACAATACCGGAGTCATCAGCAACACAATTTGATATTACCGCTGTAAATATTGAAGAAAATGCGAGTAAAGATCCTGTAAATTATGTGCTTCCTCCTGGAGTAGACCGGGTTGTTGACCCATCGAGCCCACAATTACGACAACTTAATGAACAAGCAATAGCTTTAAAAATTACCAATTTAGAAGATGGTGATGCAAAGGCAGCCTATAAAAACATGAACATTGATATGCGAGAATACAAACGTTTAGAAATGTTTATTCATGCTGAAGAAATTCCGGGTTGCTTGCCACTTGCTGATTACGAACTAACAGCATTTATTCGCATTGGTTCTGATTATACCAATAACTATTACGAATACGAAGTACCATTAAAATTAACTACTCCAGGCAACTATTCTAACGAAGATGAAGAGCAAAGAAGACAAGTATGGCCTGATGAAAACTTTATGGATATTGATCTCGACATTTTTCCTGAACTAAAAATTGAACGTAATAAACTAATAGGAGATGCATCAGGCTCCATCAGTTACAACACTGTTTATTCAACATTTATTGGTAAAAACAAACTCAGTGTAAAAGGAAATCCAAGCTTGTCTGATGTTACCACGGTTATGATCGGTATTAGAAATCCACGCGATCAAAATGGAAGTGGCAATGCGAAATGTGGGGAAATTTGGATAAATGAATTGCGCATGAGTAATTTTAGAGAAAAAGGAGGATGGGCAGCAAATGCTAGAATTACCACACAGCTTGCTGATTTTGCTAATGTATCTTTAGCGGGTAGCACGAGTAAGCCTGGGTTTGGAAGTATTGAAAAGAAAACCAATGAAAGAAGTAAAGAAGAGATAAATCAATACGATTTAAGTTCAAATGTACATCTTGATAAATTTTTCCCTGAGAAAGCAGGTGTTCGAATTCCAATGTACATAGGATATTCTAAAATGTTGGTTAATCCTCAGTACAGTCCGCTTGATCAAGATATACTTTTTAAAGAAGAATTAAAAAGTATTGAAGATAAAACCGTAAGAGATTCTGTTAGAAAAATATCAAGAGAAGAACAAACACGAAAGAGTTTAAACTTTACTAATGTTGGTTTAAGTAAGACAGGAAAAGGAGCGCCACAAGTTTACGACCCATCCAATATTTCACTTGATTATTCGTATAGTGAATTAAACCGTTCAGATATTAAGACGGAATATGATCTGGAGAAAGAATACAGAGGAGGTCTCACCTACAATTATCAAACACGACCTAAATCCGTTGAGCCGTTTAAAAATGTATTTAAAAAGCCCTATCTACAAATACTTCGCGACTTTAATTTCAATTATGTACCGTCAATGATTGGCTTCCGAACAAGCATGGACAGACGTTATAATGAGCGAAAGTTACGGAGTTTGAATGATCCGCGTTTAATAATTCCATCCACCGTTGATAAGGATTTTTTATGGCAGCGTGAATACCAATTAAAATTTGACTTAACAAGAACCTTACGAGTAGATTTTAGTGCCATGGCTAACGCTAAGATTGATGAGCTTCCTGGTAAAATGACCAAAGACTCAACCCTACTAAATACCTACTACGATTCAAACAGCTATGAAGTGCAAAAAGCTGAGATAATGAAAAATATTCGTTCATTTGGACGGCCCATACAATACTCACACAAATTAGATGTCAATTACACTATTCCAATTAATAAAATTCCTATTCTAAATTGGACCTCACTCAATGTAGGATATAATTCAACATATTCATGGGATGCCGCACCATTGCTAGGTAATAATGAAGCTGGTAATAAAATAGATATTGGAAACACCATTGCCAATACTAATAATATTCAGATAAATGGAAATTTGAGCATGCGCAACTTATATAATAAGGTTAAGTATCTTAAGAAAGTAAATCAGAAATTTAGCGGCAAAAAGAAACCAACAGGAAAAGGCAAAAAAGAAACACACGAAATAAAAGAGGTAAACATGATTGCCAAGAAGGCAAAAAAGTTAAAGCATCCTATAAATAATAAAGAAGTAAAAGTGTGGGTAACCACAGCAAGCGGTACTGAAGTTGAAGGAAAATTAAGCGTTCTTTCAAAGAGAAAAATAGCCTTCACGCCTAAAAAGGATATTACAGGCGCTAAAGTAAAAATTGAGGGCGAAGCTATTCCAAAAGCGAATATAATACAATCCATTGTTGATCAAACAGCGCGATTTATAATGAGTGTACAAACGATAAGCGGATCCTATTCAAAAGATCAGAGTACCGTACTTCCTGGCTTTACACAAGATGCTCGTGTACTAGGTATGTCGGGAGCAAGTAGCGGATCATCACCTGGAATTCCATTTGTATTTGGGTATCAGGATCAAACTACCGATTTCTTACAGCAATTTGAGGATAGGCAATGGTTAACACGAAGTGAATATCTTGATAGGCCTGTTGATTTTAGTTATGGTGAACGTATGAATATGCGTGCAACGGTGGAGCCAATTGATGGACTACGTATTGAACTTACCACAATGTGGTCACAAGGGCAAAGTAAATCTATTGACTGGTATCCAATATACAATGATACTTCTGCCAATTATATACCACCCTCACAACGTTCGGTAAACTTGTCAGGAAATTATACCATCTCAATCATTTCACTACGCACAGCCTTTGAAAAGGTAAGTACCGATGATGGATACAGCTCTCCTTCTTTTGAGCGTTTTAAGAAATTCAGATTGCTTATAGCAGAAAGATTAGCAGCTCAAGATGCAAACTACACAAATAAATTAGAAGCGAGCGAAGGTATAACTCCTGCCGATTATCCGATAGGTTATGGACCTGGATCACAACAAGTTTTAATACCAGCATTTCTAGCAGCATACACTAATAGAGACCCGAATAAATCCTCTTTAAATCCAATGCCTAACTTCCTTTCAATGCTTCCAAATTGGCAAGCAAGGTATAGTAAGCTAACTCAAATACCTTTATTAAAAAAGTACTTTAAAACAATCAATTTAAACCACGCATATAGTTCAATATATTCAGTAGGAAATTATATTTCAAATCAAGATTTTAATGATATTGATAATGATATTGAACGAAATCTTGAAGGAGACATCATTGCATTATATGATATAGACAACATTAGTATTAGTGAACAATTCAGACCGCTTATTGGAGTTGATATGACTCTTTCAAACAATATAACAGCTCGTTTTGAAATAAAGAAATCGAGAAATCTCAGCCTTTCAATGGCTAGCAATATGATAAATGAAGTGTCAAATGATGATATTATTATTGGTTCTGGTTATCGTTTTGACAAATTAGAACTAAAAATTGGAGAGAAAGTGCAGCAAGGTGATTTAACACTTAATGCCGACTTATCAAAACGAAATAATAAAACCATATTGCGCGATTTATCGGAAACAAATCCAGATCAACCATCATCAGGAAAGAAAATTTGGAGTATTAAGGTTTCTGCCGATTATCAATTAAGTAGTTCATTTAGTGTTCGCGTATTTTATGATCGAATTGTTAATAAGCCACTAATTTCGAGAACATTCCCAACAAAAAACACCAATATCGGTTTTTCACTTCGATTCACACTTGCGCAATAGACTGTGATAAAAATCAATTATAGCGTGATATTTTTCAAATAGTTAATTAATTGTTAATTATTAATTGACATGACTACCTCAGCTATATAGCATTTTATATACATTTACCCTGTAAATAGAACGAAAAACAGATATTATGAACATACCAGAAAATTTAAAGTATACAAAAGATCACGAATGGGTTCGCAAAGAAGGTGCAGATGCTTATGTAGGTATTACGGATTATGCACAAGGTGAATTAGGCGATATTGTTTTTGTTGAGGTTGAAACCATTGGCGAACATCTTAAAAAAGGCGATGTTTTTGATACTATTGAGGCTGTAAAAACAGTATCAGATATATTTCTACCAGTAATGGGTGAAGTATTAGAAGTTAATAGTCGTATTGAAAAAAAGCCCGAATTAATAAATAGCGATCCGTATGGTGATGGCTGGATTATTAAATTACGCTATGAAAATGGAAATGATTTTGATTCTTTACTAAGTGCAGAACAATATAAAGCGATGATTACATCTCATTAAACCCAATATTTTCTTTTAAAACAAAAAGCCTCTTGTTTTGAATTCGAGGCTTTTTATGTTTTTAAATATTTTACTGCTTCATACATTTACAATATGTATTTCCTGATTGTATTATATAACTCCCAATGGGCAATTCTTTATTTACAATTACCCTCGTGTAGCCTTCTGAATGCTGACTTATAAAGTTTATACTTTCACCCATTGCATTAAAAAGCAGTGGGCTATTTATAGTATATGGAATTAAAACATAATCAATAAAAGGATTTGGAAAACAGGGCATTGTTTTAAATCCTTTTAAATCTGCTTCAAAAAGTGCTAGATCAATTTTTAATTGATAAACTACTTGCCTATTAAGCATACCATCACTAAGTGTTAATGTTATCAGAAAATTACCTGAAACAGCAGGCATTCCTGAAATAGTACCTTGTGAATCATAATAAAGACCACTTGGTAAACCCGTAATACTGGAACTTAAGGAATCTCCATCATAATCAAAAAAAGCCAAGTGTAATTCACATGCTTTATTTTTATATACCACAGGAAGACTCTCTGTAATTATTTCAGGACGATGATTTGCAAAAGAAAAATCAGAACGAATTTTGAAATAGCGTATTAGTGCTTCCAAGTAATAATAATCGGCATAATTAACTGGTAAATCAACATAATAGTTGTATCCACCCGTTGAATGTCTTAAAATAAATCCTGAATTTTGGCCAACTTTAGCAGTATATACGGATGATGCCAGCGTTTGTAAAAGTTTCTCTGCAAAACGCAAAAAAATGGTATCAGATGTAAACGTAAATATGTCAATTAAAGCTGAAGCGGTAATAGCAGCAGCAGATACATCGCGAGGTTCATTAGGAATATTGGGCGCATTAAAATCCCAATAAGGTATATTATCAGCAGGAAGGTTTTTCATATAATATGCCAATAATTTCTTTGCTGTATTCAAATATAGAGTATCATGAGTATAATTAAACATCATTGTATATCCATAAATACCCCATGCCTGACCTCTCGACCAAGTGGAGCTATCGGAATATCCTTGTTTTGTTCCTTGCCATTTAACATAACCAGAATCAACATCGTAATCAACAACATGAAAAGTGCTACTATCGGGTCTAATATGATTTTGTTTCGTTTTTATTGCATGGCTTATTGCCATTGTATAAAATGAAGTGTCGTTACTTAAACCATAAGCATTAAAAAATAATTCCAAATTCAACATATTATCAATAATAACAGGGAACGGTTTAAACCAGCTCCACGATTTGGTACAACCAACAATAGGACTAAAGCGGGTTTGCAACGATCGTCCGGATTGCATTAAAACAGGAAAATAGGAAGCCTTTCTTGATAGTCTATAACCATTACCAAAGCTAGTGTTCATAATGAAACCAATATCGTGATCGCCAGTATGATTCTGTTCGTTTTTTAATGAATTAGTCCACTTACGTGCTGCAGTACGCCATAAATCATCGCCCGAATATTCATACAATAACCAAAGGGAACCCGGAAAAAAGCCAGTAGTCCAATCGCCAACAGAAACAAGTTTTAGGCTACTATCAGCATAAATCGTTCTCGGAAATTTTGTAGTATCCGAAATTTTTGACAGCATATATGTATACTGTAAACGAGCATTATTTATAGCCTTACTAAGTGAATCGTACGCAATAGAATCATGCTGAGCCCAAGAAATGTTAAGAAAAAGAAATAGGCTTGAAAATAAAGCTATTAATTTCTTCACTATATATTATATTATTAATGAGTAGTAATAGGCTATTTAAGACGTAATCCAATACCAAAAGCAATATTGAGTAAAGATATTTTCTTGCTAATTTCAAGTTCGGAGCTAATAACAGTTGACTCTTTAGTTACATCTGATGCAACAGTAAAAGTCTGTTTTGTCTCAAAATAGTCGAAACCAAGGGTAAGACACAAGCGATTATCAACATTGTAACGAAGCATCATTCCAATATCGTAACCAAAAGCATTTGACTTATCATCACTTAACTTAATAATATATTCGCTAAAACCATCGGTTTTCGTAATAACTTGTTCGGGAATTGCAGCGGTAGCATAGCCACCCATACAGCGAAAATCAAGTTTAAACCCATCATACAAAGGAAAGCTGATATAGGCACCTGCAAGCAAAGCACCATGTGTATAATTATATGATCGAAGTTTATATGAATAATTTGGGTCGTCTTTAATATATAAATTGAGGGCACTATCCACATTCAATGGATTGGTACCTGAAGTCCACATGGCCGCAAAGCCAATATTCTCATGTAATTTATAGTTAAGTGAAATAAGATTCATGCTTAAGCCATGCTGAGCAAAGCCTGACGATTCTTTATTTGAGTTAACAGATGCATACATACCAAGAGGAATAGAAGCACCCCCAGAGATAGAAATAAACCCCTTATCTTCATCAACTTTATCAAGCGCTGCATCTTGAGCGCGAAGATTCATTTGTATAAAAAAAACAAGAAGTATAAAAAAAGTTATCCGTAATTTCATCCGAGTTTAATAAAATATTTCAATAGAACAATATAAATATAACTGATTTTTAATTATTTTAGTATGCGTTCATAAAAATATACGCTTTAATTCTTTTTACATTTCTTAACCTCAGTCATAAATTCATCAAATAGAAACTCAGTATCTGTTGGACCACTAGATGCTTCGGGATGAAATTGACTTGAGAAAAAAGGCTTGCTTTTATGACGAATACCTTCATTGGTATTATCATTCAGATTTAGAAATAATGGTTCCCAATCAGATGTAAGCGTATCGTTATTTATTGCATAACCATGGTTTTGTGATGTAATATAGCACATCTTGGTTCCTGCCTTAATTACTGGTTGGTTGTGGCTTCGGTGCCCATACTTTAATTTATAGGTATCGCCACCAGCAGCCAGTCCCATTAATTGGTTTCCAAGGCAAATTCCATATACGGGTTTATCTTTAGCGAAGGCTTTACGAAGGTTTTCAATAGTGGCCTTGCATTGTTTTGGATCACCTGGTCCGTTGCTAATGAATAAACCATCATAGTCTTCATTATGGAAATCATAATCCCATGGTACTCGAATTACTGTGGTGTCGCGCTTTAGAAGATGTCTTATGATATTGTATTTTACACCACAATCAATAAGAACAATCTTATTTTTACCCGTACCATAAACTACCTTTTCTTTAACACTTACTTGGTCAACTAAATTTAATTCATTGGGATCATAAAGATCTACAGGCTCATCATTAATAATAATTTTGCCAAGCATAGCCCCTTTTTCACGAAGAATTTTTGTAAGCTCACGTGTGTCTATACCATATATACCAGGAACTTTATGTTGCTTTAACCAATCAGCCAAACTTAATTTTGCATTCCAATGACTATATTCAAATGAGTAATCAGTAACTATCAAGCCTGATATATGCAATGAATAGGACTCATAAAATTTCGCCAAATGGTCGTCTTCCTCAGCACCTGGTACACCATAATTACCAATTAAGGGATATGTTAAAACCAGAATTTGTCCTTTGTATGAAGGATCGGTAAGGCTTTCAGGATACCCTGTCATAGAGGTGTTAAATACCACTTCACCAGATACCGATTTCTCATAGCCAAAGGATTTGCCATGAAATTCAGTACCATCTTCTAATACAAGTCTTACATTTTTTATTTGCGCCATTTCTTTGGGGGGATAATATTACTGTTGTGTCATTTTTTTATCTCTACGAATCATGGTATCTACAATTTCGGCTATCTGGTCAGGAGCAACACGTTTAGCTATAATTCTTTTGTCTTTATCGAGTAAAAATATTTGTGGAGTACTCTTTACATTATATAATTCTTTATGTTTATATGTGTAAGGATCCCAAACATTCATCCAATCTAAAAGCTTGTTCTCATTAACAAAATCAATCCATTTTATTTTTCCTTCTTTATTTGCTAAAAGATGAAATGAGACAACCACTACTCCTTTAGCTTTTAAACTCTCTTCATACACTTTATATAATTCAGGAACTACTTTTCGGCAATGACCACAATCTTTTTCCCAAAAAACAAGTACCGTAAAAGGAGCATTTACATCACTCAGCATCATCTTTTGACCTGCGTATACATACCCTTTTAATGCGGTATCATTTGCAGCATCAATAAAATGTTGTTTAGGAACATAAATCAATTCAATATCAGGAGCAATATTGCCAATTAATGTAGGTTTCACTTCCTGAACATAGATTTTCAATTTAGTAATAAAAGCCGAATCGCTCCATGTGGCTTCGGGTATATAATACTTTTCAGCTAAATGCACATGAACTGCATCAAAACCCATGATATTGCTTTGTGCGTAATAGTTAAAGAATTTTATCAGATTAAAGCGAAACACATTGGTATCTTTTCTTGATTGTTCTAATATGATATCAATTTCTCTATTTATTGAATCTGGGGCTTGTGGTATTACATTGTTGAGATATTGTTTCAAACGGTCTTCATAAATAGGGGTACGAAGTAAACGACCATCAGCGTAATTAAAATTATCAAAATAATGATTACGATACCATTTATACTGAAAAGTTGAATCTGTAATACGCCCCTTATCATCCTTTGGAGCATCTGGTACATCTATTTTACGAAGTGCATTTAAGAACACTCCAACGATATTATCTTTGTTTTGATTAATAATTCTTAACTGATGACTGTCAACAGAATCGTTTAAAACCTCCATTTGAGCTTTTATCTTCTCATTCTTTTTCTTGTCTGTACTATCCATCTGATCCTCAAGAGCATCTCGCTGCTTCTTTAAGTTCATAATAAAGCGCTGATAATCTAAAAAAGCAGTATTTGGTGCTGATCCTACAAAAGATAGCTTATCAATTTGTGCCGTAGTATCGTTAATTACTTCAAAGTCTTGGTCTTTATCTACAAAAATCTCAAAATACTTTTTATTTGGTAAATAAATGATATACATACCATGTAGCAATTCTTTATTGCCCTTAAATACGCCAACCCCCGATTTATCGAGCTGAACCGTATCATCCGGATATATTGACTGACTTAAATAATGTGCCAAAATAACCGTAGTATCTTTAACACCAATGATTTTAACCTTTATATTGTATCCTTTGGCAAAAGTACTTCCTGCTATTAAAAGCAGAAGTAAAACAGAAATAATTGATACTCTTCTCATAGCTTAAAGGAATTTAAAATTTTATTTCGAGTGCAAATATAATAATAGCAAATAAGCACTTATCAGTATGAACGACAATTTTATCAAATGTATTATGTTAATAAATCAAAAAAGAATGTTTTTTTATAACGACTTGTTTATGGATCTGTTACAAATACTACGTATGGCGGTATAAAAAACGGGAGCTCGCGAGCATAATCATGAACTGTTTCACAGCACTTTAGCAATATTGTCTTTTGAAATATCTTTCAAATTAGGAACTATTTATTAATCTATTTTAAAGCTGAATTTATATTTAATAACATAAGCCTATCTTTAAAATAAACAATAAATAAATCACTAACAATCAAAACTATGCATTTAAAACAAAATCTTTTTTGATTCTGCATATTTGTACACCTAAAAAAACATACTCGCAACTGCCAGTCTATCAAAAATATCACGTCGATGTCTGCGATTTAATCTGTAAGCAAATTCATCGAGATAATTCTGAAGGTACATTCCTTTAATCTTGTGATATATTCCAAGAAAATTTCTTTTCGCATTGCTAATTGCTATGTGTACCCATTTTAATGTT
>JBBRXJ010000066.1:0-20176 GCA_038248505.1 Bacteroidales bacterium | reverse complement strand
TAGAACATCTGTTACCTCACCAGATAATACACCACCTTGTATAGCAGCTCCAACAGCTACCACTTCATCAGGATTAACTCCTTTTGAAGGAGCTTTACCAAAAAATTTCTCCACTAATGCTTGAATAGCAGGTATACGAGTAGAACCACCCACTAAAATTACCTGATCAATATCTTTAGGTTCCATACCAGCATCCTTTAAAGCTTTGCGGCAAGGTTCCATGGTACGTTGTATCAAGGTATCTGCCAATTGTTCAAATTTGGCACGGCTAAGCTGACGAACCAAATGCTTTGGAATACCATCAACTGGCATAATGTATGGTAAGTTAATTTCTGTGGTACTTGAGCTAGATAACTCTACCTTAGCTTTTTCAGCAGCCTCTTTTAAACGTTGTAAAGCCATTGGATCTTTACGTAAATCAATGCGCTCATCATTCATAAATTCTTGAGCTAACCAATCAATAATTACTTGGTCAAAATCATCACCACCCAAATGAGTATCTCCATTCGTTGATTTCACTTCAAAAACACCATCACCTAATTCAAGAATAGAGATATCAAAAGTTCCGCCACCTAAGTCATATACAGCAACAGTCATATCTTGGTTCTTTTTGTCAAGACCATATGAAAGAGCTGCTGCTGTTGGTTCATTAATAATACGTTTAACGTTAAGACCAGCAATTTCACCAGCTTCTTTTGTAGCCTGACGCTGAGAGTCACTAAAATATGCTGGTACAGTAATAACAGCTTCAGTTACTTCACATCCAAGATAATCTTCAGCTGTCTTCTTCATCTTTTGAAGTATCATAGCTGAAATCTCTTGAGGGGTATAATCTCGGTCGTCAATCTTTACTCGAGGCGTATTATTATTACCTTTAATTACCTCATAACCAACGCGTCCAGTTTCTAATGAAGTTTTATCAAAGGTCTCACCCATAAAACGTTTAATTGAATATATGGTCTTACGCGGATTGGTAATAGCCTGTCTTTTAGCAGGATCTCCTACTTTTCGTTCGCCATTTTCTATAAATGCTACAATCGACGGAGTGGTTCGCTTCCCTTCGCTATTTGGAATTACCACAGGGTCATTGCCTTCCATAACTGCCACACAGGAGTTAGTGGTTCCTAAGTCGATGCCAATTATTTTTCCCATAATGCTTTTTTTATAATTAATTTGTTCCTCCTCTCTACAATCATTATGCCAAGCTAAAAATACCAGCATGTAATGCGCTTAAACTCCTCTGTTATGACAAAACGACAGAATCTTACATCCGTCACTGCTAATCCCCTCATCCTCTATTCTTCTCATCTTAGCATTCGCTTCTCCTATTTATTTTCTAAATTTGTGGACAAATCAAGCATTTACAATATGTCAGTAACAAAGGAGATAAAAAAGGTAACTACACATCGTTTACTAGAGATGAAGCAGCGAGGTGAGAAGATTACCATGCTCACCGCCTATGATTATAGTATGGCACGCATATTAGATAGTACGGGTGTAGATGTTATATTGGTGGGCGACTCAGCATCAAACATTATGGCAGGTAATGAAACCACTATTCCAATAACTCTCGATGAGATGATTTATCATGCCAAAGGAGTAGCACGAGCAGTAAAAAGGGCATTGGTGGTAGTCGATTTGCCTTTTGGCACGTATCAGGGTGATTCACTTCATGCTTTGCAAAGTGCTATTCGTATTATGAAAGAAACGGGGGTTAGTGCTGTAAAGGTTGAAGGTGGTGCTGAACTTGGCGAGTCAATAACAAGAATACTCTCTGCTGGTATTCCTGTTATGGGGCATTTAGGATTAACGCCACAGTCTATTCATAAATTTGGTACATACATTGTACGTGCCACAGTAAAAGAAGAAGCTGATAAATTAATTGACGATGCTCATATGCTTGAGCGATATGGCTGCTTTGGCATGGTTCTCGAAAAAATACCCGCGGCTCTTGCAGGGCAAGTTGCTGGTGAATTGCACATTCCTGTTATTGGTATTGGAGCAGGCTCTAAGGTTGATGGCCAAGTACTCGTAACACATGATATGCTTGGTATTACACAGGAGTTCTCTCCTCGTTTTTTACGTCGCTATCTTAATCTTTCAGCAGATATCACCAAAGCGGTTGAGAATTATGTATCGGATGTAAAATCAGTTAGCTTTCCTAATCAAAATGAACAATATTAGTTAGTTGGGAGTGAACAATGATTAGCCACGGAGGCGTGATAAGCCACAACTGACTTATTATCTTTTCCCTTTATTTCTCACTCTCTCTACATTTAACATTTATCTCCGGCGGCGGGCAACACTTAACAATAAACATCCAACACTCTCCAATGAATATTCTCTTTGAAGACAACCACATAATAGCCTTAAATAAGACTTGTTCCGACTTAGTTCAGGGCGACAAAACAGGAGATGAATCTCTCGACAAAAAGTTGAAAGAATACATTCGTGAAAAATACAACAAGCCAGGCGAAGCATATATTGGGGTGGTACATCGATTAGACAGACCAGTAAGCGGGGTTGTTCTTTTTGCTCGCACAAGTAAGGCGCTTACTCGTTTAAATGCCATGTTTCGCGATGGAGAGATTAATAAAACCTATTGGGCTATTGTTAAGAACTTGCCTACTGAACCATCAAAAACCCTTACACATTATCTGATTCGAAAGGAAAAAATGAATAAATCATTTGCTCATGACAAACCAGTTGAGGGTGCTAAACAAGCTATTCTCGATTATCGCTTAAGGATGTCATCTGACACGTATCACTTGCTCGAAATAACATTATACACAGGTCGACATCATCAAATTCGTTGTCAATTGGCGGCAATTGGCTGTCCAATCAAAGGCGATTTAAAATATGGGGCGCCACGTTCAAATCCTGATGGTGGCATTAGTTTACATGCACGCAGCGCCGAATTTATTCACCCAGTACGTCAAGAAAAAATAACCATTATAGCTGAACCACCAATTGATACACTATGGCAATATTTTGTTGAGAAAATAAGTGCTGAGAAATAAAAAATTATTCTTTTATCGCTTTGAGACTTAAATCTACACTCTTTATCTGGTGTGTAAGAGCGCCAACAGATATGTAATTCACGCCACAAACGGCATAATCTCGAATGTTATCAAGCGTTATATTACCTGACGATTCAGTATCTACTCTCCCATTAATAAATTGAATTGCTTCGAGTGTTTGAGTAGGTGAAAAATTATCAAGTAAAATACGATGAACATGGCCACAAGCAATAATTTCTTTAATATCGTTCATACTTCGAGCCTCCATCACAATTTTCAACTTCTTCTTTTTCGTCTTTAAATATTTTACCGTTCTCTCAATCGCTTCTTTGTTACCACCAGCAAAGTCAATATGGTTATCTTTAATAAGAATCATATCATATAAGCCAATGCGATGATTCATGCCACCACCTATCTTAACAGCATATTTGTCAAGTACGCGCATGCCTGGAGTTGTTTTTCGGGTATCCAAAATTCGAGTATCTAGCCCATCTAATTTACTAACATAAATATGAGTTTGACTAGCTATTCCACTTAAACGTTGCATGATATTTAAAACCAAACGTTCAGCAACAAGTAGTGCTTGCGAGCGACACTCAACAGTAAATGCTATATTCCCTTTTTTTACCAATGCACCCTCATTAACAAGATATTTTATTTTAGTTTTTTTATCGAGCTGTTTAAAAACTTCGCGAGCTACAGCTAAACCACAAATAACGCAATCTTCCTTAACAATAAGCTGAGCTTTTCCTTTGTGATTACGAGGAATAATTGCTAATGATGTGTGATCGCCATCACCACGATCTTCTTTTATGGCGTTTAAAATAAACCGTTTTAACCAAATCTTATTCATTATTTCTCTCTATTCGAAGTTGATGAATTTTTAAATCCTGACCACTTCCCTTAATAAGGAGGTATACTCTAAAACTTCCTTTAGCCGTTTGTAAATTACCAATTGCATAATGAAAAATTCCTTTTTCGCCTTCATGCTTCAGTGTATATGCAGTCGGAGTATATTCTCTAAAGAAGTTTGCCAATGCCTGTTGGGCTTCTGGTTTTGTATATTGGTAGTTTCTATCCAGAAGCACAAGCTCAATGCTCGCATTAAAATATTTACTTATCTCTTGTGAATTGCCTGAATTAAAGGCTGTGCTAATCGATTGAGGAATTGCCTCCCCTGCATGTGTTGGTATAATGAAGCAGGATAGCAAAAAAAATAGTATTATTGAGTGCTTTTTCATCTTAAAAAGTATTTTGAGATTAATTGCATGTATTTATATAACGAATAGCTCTATCAAAAGTATTTAATAATTCATTGTAGTACAACACAAAGTTAATAATTTTAATGAAGATAACTTTTTTATTGGTTGGTAAAACGTCGGAGTCCTATTTAATAGCAGGAATGACTGAGTATGCAAAGCGAATGACTCGGTATATTCCATTTGAGATTAAAGAAATGCCCGCTGTTAAACAAGCGGCCTCACTAAACAAAACAGATTTGATAAAGCGCGAAGGAGAACTAATTTTAGATACCCTTAAACCGAGCGATGTACTCATATTGCTTGATGATAAAGGAAAGGAATATACCTCGCAATCATTTTCCTTAATGATTACAGATTATATGAACAAAAGCACACGCAGCTTAGTTTTTGCTGTTGGGGGTGCCTATGGATTTAGTGCAGAAGTATATAAAAAGGCGGAGTCGAAACTCTCCCTTTCTCGACTTACATTCTCTCATCAACTCGTTCGATTGATATTTATGGAGCAAATATATAGGGCTTTTACTATTATAAAGGGAGAACCTTACCATCACGAATAATAACAAAACATTCTCTTTAATAGCATAATCTATTTTATATTTGTGTTTTTCCTATTTCTATTATATTTGTGTTTATGAAGAAACTTATATTTATTGCAGCGATTCTTTACGGATCATTTGTAAACGCACAACCTCTAATTGAACAAGAGAGTTTAGTTAAATGGCTAACATTTAAGGAAGCTACGGAGCTCAACAAAAAGCAGGAACGCCCTATTATGATTGACATTTATACTGACTGGTGTGGTTGGTGTAAACGCATGATGGCAACCACCTTTTCCGATCCCAATCTCTCAGCATACATTAATAATAATTTCTATCCTGTGCGGTTTAATGCTGAGACATTTGACACCCATGAGTGGATGGGCGAAACTTATGTAAATAAAGGACTGGGAAATCGTCCTACGCATGAATTAGCAATAAAACTACTAACCGGAAAGTTGAGTTATCCGAGCATTGTATTTGTGGCAAATAATTATCAGTTTAACATGCTCGCTGCTGGTTATATGGAAGCACGACGCTTTGAACCCGTTCTCATTTATGTACGCGAAAGCGTTTTTCTTACGTCAGATTTAGAATCATTTAGAACCAATTTTAACAGAACCTATTATGAACCTGACACCTTACCTCCACCTGTCGTTAATAGCTACACCATAGAAGAAGCAGTTAACAATAATGAAAAACGGAAACGAAAAACCATGGTATATATAAATTCTGATTGGTGCGTTTCATGCAAAGTTATGGCAAACTCAAGCCTTCTAGATACGGCCATTGTAAATCGAATGAACAATAAATTTTGGTATGTACCCTTTAATGCGGCAACAAAAGATACGGTTCATTTTGCAGGATCTTCATTCGGATTACTACCCAATGGAATTAATGGTTTTGCATTTGCAATGACCAATAATTCACTTACATTGCCTACCACTGTAATTTTTAACGAAGATATGCGCATTATTGGTGTAATACCTCGTTATCTACCGGCCGTATTTCTAAAAAAGATTCTCGATTACTATACCTCAAATGCCTATTTGACGGTTAAATGGGATGATTATCAAAAAAGTACTCCAAATTAATCGCACCCAGTAAAATATAATGACAAAAAGAATAGCTACGATTAGTATGTTAATTTGTGAACGAAAATGGGCGCTAATTCAAGTCGAATATTAGTGAGCTGAAAGTTATTATTAATAATAAAGAGACATCATCTTCTAATAATACTTTCGATTCTGCACAATTGTACACCAATTAGATATTTACTAATTTTTAATGAAAACAATTTTCTTATATATTGATGAAAGCAGGACGTTGAGGTGCCACATTGAGTTTTTCGCCGCGGCGAATGCCTCAGCCACCTGCTTTGGTATTTTAGTGTAAAATTTGTCTTTGGTGTATCATTATGCAGAATCAATAATACTTACCTATCGAGTAACTATCTTCTTGAATGGCCCTATAATTTTTTAACAACTCCACACAATTGCTTTCAAAAGCAGGGGTAATCAGTTCCGATGCAAGCATTTCTATTGATTTCTTTTGATAATAGCTGACTGAATAATTTAAAAACTTTACCACCCTAAAACTATTCATAAGTCTGAAAAATGATAAACGAAAGGTTTTAAGCTCCGAACAATTTTTGTTGATCCGCATTATTTCCTCTTCAAAAAAGATACTTTCAAGATATTTTTTTAACGCTTCAGGTAAATTTAAAATATACTTAGCCAATTCAATTTGTACAATTTTAAAGAGACTATCTACATCACAAAACAATAGAGCTAGGTCTTTATATGCTTGTAAATTATAACTAAGTAATTCATCTTCATTTGCGGGCATTTTTCCCATAGCTGCACCTGTGCCAAAAGGAACTCTATCAGATACTCTGGCCGATGGGAAAACGCAGGTACTATTTAATTCCGTGAAAAATCCGCGTGCAATTATTTTCTGTAAAAAGTAAAAGTCTTCACCAGCTTTGCGTTGATTCATTCCTCCCTCTTGGGCATATACACTAGCACGTAAAGCAAAAGCAGATCCAACCGTATGAAATGAAAGTGGGTAATGACTCCTTCTTAATGCTTCAACCATGTATCTCAAATGTAATTCATAGCGACAAATATTTTTATTTATTTGCTCATATTCGCTATCTATTGGATGTTCAAAACGTATTGCGCAAGCGTTAATTTTTTTCTGTTTGTCAAATATTTTTTCAATCTCGGTTAAATAATTCTCGGCACATAATGTATCTGCATCTAATGATACAAGAATACCTTCCTGATTATTTGTACAATTTAAACGATATGCAGCTTCATCAAGCCCTCTTTTTCTTGCGGCACCAACGCCAGCATGTTTTACCAACATCTGATTATCTAATATCAGATGTAAATTTAATTTGCTTGATATAGTTGGGGGATATTTTGACTTTAATTGGACAAATGTCTCATTATTTTGAGCAATAATTTCAGCCGATGAACACTTAGGAGCATTAATAACAACAATAATCTCAGCACTTTGCTTAGGGTTATTACCATTAAATAAGGTGACAATAGTTTTTTCTAAATCAGGCTCTTTGTAGACAGGTATAACTACTACAATATTTAAATCCTTGGGAACAGAATATAGGATAGATGGAACAAAAGATTGCTTATCTAAATATTGCCCAATTAGGCTCATTTCTTTTCAGAATTCGCTTTAAACTTTTCGTTTAATCCGGTAGTTACTCCCTTGGTTATGTTCATGCTGTCATTTGCATATAGCAAATTGCCACCAAACTGCATGCCGAGAATATAAGTAAAGGTTTTGTCTTTATTAAACTCCTGTAAATAATCATGAATTTCACTGGTTAGTTTTCGTTGCATCACTTGTTCTTCTTCTGCAAGCTGCATGCTAAGTTCTTCTTTTAATTGCATCAGATTTTGTTCTTTTTCGCGTAAACGATTTTCCGTATCTTGCATCTCTGAACGAGTCATTAAGCCTTTCTGTGCTTTAACTTGATAATCTTGTACTTCTTTTTGTAAACTCACCGATTTCTGTTGGAGTTGATTTTCAAGATCATTTTGTTTTTTCTCCAACTTCTTTTTCATATCATGAAATAGATCGTAATTACTAATCAGGCTATCAACATTAACAAAGGCAATACTAAGTGGACCCGATGGAGTTTTAATATCGGCTGCTACTGAGCTTGATTTGGTGCTACAACGATTTGTTTTACAAAAATACAAAGCAAATAAAATAACAATGGCAGTTGCAAAAAAAATGTTGAGGATTAATTGTAGTTTTTTCATTTATTTAGGTTTCTAGGTTTATCAATATTTTTTAAATGGTAATTTATTATTTTAAAGAAGCTGCCATTTCTTTTAATCGAGTGCTAATTTTCAAATTACATTTTACAGCATTATCGGGTTTCAACTCAAAAGATAATTTTGTTTCAAGTACAAGAAAATTAATGGTAGCACCAAGTTCAATTCCACCTTTTTTTTCCGATATAATTAAGGTTGAAAAGTTGCCTACTTTACTTGCTACATCGGCAATTAGAGCCGTCTTAGCATAAGGAATAAATAAAATATGACATTTTGCAACCTCGTCGGGTGTTTTAAAACGTTTTATTTCAATGTCTTGAAAACCAACTTTCTTACCTACAACATACGCCGTTAATTCATTGGCGACCTCGCTTGTACCTAAAATGCCAATTACAAAACTCCCTGTTCTATAGTCAGCAGGCCATTCAACTAAACGAGCAATATTGTAAATGAACATAGCCTCTGCCTTTTCAATGCCTACCTGCCCAAATGCATTACCAGTCAGCAAAATAAAAAGCGATACTTTAAAAATAAATGACCTCATTATAGCTACTTTAAGAGCAAAAGTATATTATTTTTATTTTAAATCCTTGTTTATTCAAGCTATTCAAAACACTTAAACCGAAGAACAGTGTTATTCCCTTATTATATATGGATATTTAATGTCGGTAAGAAACAAACCTTCAGCAGGAACCGACATGCCTGCATTTGATCTATCTTTACTTTCAATAATTGAATTAATATAATCTGATTTAATTTTACCACGACCTATTTCAAGCATTGTACCAGTTATAGCTCGTACCATGTTTCTCAAAAAACGATCAGCACTAATGTTAAAAATGAGCATGTTATCAATTAAAACCCACTCGGCATGCGTAATTAAACAATTATTGGTCTTTACATCGGTATGGCTTTTACTAAAGCAACTAAAATCACGGTAATAGCTTAAAAAGCCAGCCGCCTTGTTCATCTCCTGAATATTTAACTCCTCTGCATTATAATAGCTGAGATCAATGTTAAATGGATTCTTTAAACGACTTATAACATATTGGTAGCTACGAGAAGTTGCATCAAACCGAGCATGTGCCTCTTTATCGACCTTAATAAAACGTTTTACTGCTATATCAACAGGTAAAATGCGATTAATACGGTATAATAAATCCGAATCTACATCAATATCCTCTTTAAAAGCATTAAAATGAGCAATAAAATAAGAAGCATGTACCCCAGCATCCGTTCTTCCAGCACCTGTTGTTAGTATATCTTCGCGTAACAATGTTTTTAAAGCCCTATTTAAAGTGCCTTGTACTGAACATCCATTGGGTTGTACCTGCCAACCGTGATATGCAGTCCCATTAAAACTCATTTCTATAAAAAACCGATTGCTCAACGTATTTTTTTTTGCCAAAATAACAATAGTTTACAATAGCTTTCGTTTAAAAGTTAGTTTATTCTATTTTCAAACGTATTAGTTTAATAAAAGGTTACTATTTTCAAAATTCAGTTGCTTTAAATATTTATAAAGACATGAAAAAAATTAAATTTGTAATTAATTAGTAAAAGCGATTATGCAAGCAGTAAACATCAAAGAGTTGAATGACAGGATTCAACAGGAAAGTAGTTTCGTCGATATGGTTAGCATAGAGATGAACAAGGTTATCGTTGGGCAAAAGCATCTAATTGATAGCCTACTAATTGGCCTCTTATCTGATGGCCATATTTTACTTGAAGGGGTGCCTGGTTTGGCAAAAACTTTAGCCATACGAACATTATCTGATACTGTTCAGGCGAATTTTAGTCGTATTCAGTTCACCCCCGATTTATTACCTGCCGATTTGGTTGGTACAATGATTTATAGCCAAAAGAAAGAAGAATTTTTGGTTGAGAAGGGACCAATATTTGCCAACATTATTTTGGCCGATGAAATAAACCGCTCACCAGCTAAAGTTCAATCGGCTCTACTTGAGGCAATGCAAGAAAAACAAGTAACCATAGGAGGTCATTCTTACAAACTTGAGCAGCCTTTTTTGGTACTAGCCACACAAAACCCAATAGAACAAGAAGGTACCTATCCTTTACCAGAAGCACAGGTTGACCGTTTTATGCTGAAAGTAATTATTAAATATCCAGCATTTGAAGAAGAGCGTTTAATTATTCGTGAAAACCTTGCTAAAACATTTCCTAAGCCCAATGCAATCATAAAACCTTCAGATATTTTAAGAGCACGCGAAGTGGTTCGTGAAGTGTATATGGATGAAAAAATTGAAAAATATATTCTCGACATAGTATTTTCAACACGCTATCCGGCCAAATACAATATAGCTAAATTTGAAAGTATGATTACCTATGGAGGTTCACCACGTGCAAGTATCAATCTTGCCCTTGCAGCAAAAGCCTACGCTTTTATAAAGCGAAGAGGTTATGTGGTGCCTGAAGATGTACGCGCCATTTGTCCGGATGTTATGCGCCATCGCATTGGTTTATCATATGAAGCAGAAGCCGAGAATATTACAACAGAAGATATCATTACAGATATTTTAAATACGGTAGAGGTACCATAAATCTTAAACAATGAAACGGTCTATTTTTATCATTTTAGTTGGCTTAGTTATGTTAGCAAATAGTACTAACGCACAGAATTATATTGACATGACTAAAGAGCAGGTCGTTGAGAATATGCGTAAAGTAAAGCTTGATTTTATGCAATCCAAGGTTATTAACCAATCCTATAATTATCTGAAATTTCAAGACCCACTTGGCGAGCAAACAATACTATATTTCCTTAATGATGACAATATTTGTACTATGGTAAAACTGATGAGTCATTATGTTTATCTCGGACAAGAAATTGCTGATCTCAACCAAAAGTACATTGCCGATGGTGATAACAAATGGAAGTATAATGAAAATGGTAAAAACTATGCTGTTGAATTGCAAAAAGGTCAATGGTTTTTTTCTATCATAATTAAGAAAATAGAATAAGCAGTGGAAACAACTGAACTTTTAAAGAAGGTCAGAAAGATTGAAATAAAAACCCGCGGACTTTCACGAAATATCTTTGCAGGCGAATATCATAGCGCTTTTAAAGGACGGGGTATGACCTTCAGCGAGGTACGTGAGTACCAATATGGTGACGATATCCGATCAATAGATTGGAATGTTACCGCACGTTTTAACAAACCCTTTATTAAGGTTTTTGAAGAAGAACGTGAACTTACTGTAATGCTACTTATTGATTTAAGTGGGTCAAGTGATTTTGCCACTACCGGAATGCTTAAACGTAGTCTTATTGCTGAAGTAGCCGCCGTACTATCATTCTCAGCTATTCAAAATAATGATAAAATAGGAGTCATTCTTTTTACCGATAAAGTTGAGAAATTCATTCCGCCAAAAAAAGGGAGAACACACACACTTCGAATTATTCGCGAATTAATTGATTTTAAACCTGAAGGGAAGGGCACCAATATTACAGCAGCATTGCGTTATCTTACCAATGCGATAAAAAAACGCAGCATCACTTTTATTGTATCTGATTTTGTGGATCCCGATCCTGATACATTAAAACCTAAGTATGATGAGGCATTGAGAATTGCTGCTCGTAAACACGATATGGTTGCACTTCGCGTTTCTGATCCTCGTGAAAAAGAACTCCCTTCTGTTGGTATGATTCATATTAATGATGCTGAAACAGGCAAACTACGTCTTATTGATGCTTCAAATACAAAGGTGCGTCACGCATACCATAATTGGTGGCGAAATGTAAATGAGAGTATGGATCAAAGTTTTGTTCGATGCGGTATCGATAAAGCAGACCTACGTACCGACCAAGATTATGTGAAACCACTTATGCTCCTTTTTAAGAAACGTTAATTTATGAGTCAAGCATATTTAAAAATTCGCAACTACGGAATACGATTGTTTTATATCGTATTATTATGTCTTCCAGTAACGCTTGCTGCACAGAATTTAAGTATCAATGCTACTTTTGATTCTACTGAAATTTTAGTTGGCGATCAATTATTTTTTAATCTCGAATCCGTTTCTAGTTCGGAAATTTCAGTTACCTTTCCTAGCTTAAAAGATACTCTTTCCGCAGGAATTGAAATTATTGAAGAAAAGAAAGCGGATACAATTAAAAAGGAAGATGGGACTATTCGTATCATGAAACGATATCTTGTAACGTCTTTTGATAGCGGCATGCAGTCTGTTCGTTCCCTGCCTTTTATTTATTCAATGAATGGTCGGATAGATACTCTCAGCACCCTGCCCGTAATGCTAATGGTTAATACAATAACATTAAATGATACAGCTACGGTTATCAAAGAAATTAAAGCTCCCTATAAAGCTCCTATTACATTTAAAGAATCTTTACCATACGTAGGATATAGCTTTATTGCCTTACTATTACTTTTGATTTTATTGTATTATTTTTATGCACGAAAAAAGAATAAACCTTTCATGCGTTTCGAAAAACTTAAAGAACCGCCTTATACCATTGCATTAAAAGATTTAGATCATCTTAAAGAGCAAAAGCTATGGCAGCAAGGCAATTTAAAAGGCTATTATACCAATTTAACTGATATTCTTAGAGTTTATTTTGAAGGTCGTTTTGCATTTCAAGCCATGGAACAAACAAGTGACGATATTCTTTTGGACTTTAAGAAATGTGATACCGAAGCGGGTCTTGACCTTAAATTAAAGGAAATACTTGAAATAGCCGATTTGGTAAAATTTGCCAAAGCTGAACCTTTAGCCGAAGAAAATGAACGCTGTATTGAATCAGCTTATTCAATAGTTTTAAAAACCAAACCAAAGATTGATTTGTCATCAGAGGTTAGTGATGTTAAAATTTAAAAAGATAAACTATGTTTAATATATATATATGGAATAATCCGCAGTATTTTTTGCTGTTACTCCTATTGGTTCCGCTTATTGTGTGGTATATATTTAAGCATCACCAACTCAGTGCATCAATTCAGGTGTCTGACTCTCGGCCCTATTTATATGCTGGTAAAAGTTTTAAAAATTATTTTAAGCACCTTCCTTTTATATTAAGGTTGCTTGCCTTTATTTTACTAATAATTGTATTGGCTCGTCCGCAAAGCTCCAATAGTTGGAAAAATGAGGTAACAAAAGGTATTGATATTATTATCTCTTTGGATATTTCAGGATCCATGTTGGCAGAAGATTTTAAGCCCAATAGAATTGAAGCAGCAAAATCCGTTGCTATTGATTTTATTTCTGGAAGACCGCATGACCGTATTGGCTTAGTTGTATTTAGTGGAGAGAGTTTTACTCAATGCCCAATTACTACCGATCATCCCGTTTTGGTTAACTTATTTAAAGATTTAAAAAACGGCATGCTTCAAGATGGTACAGCTATTGGAATGGGACTAGCAACCGCTGTTGCCCGTCTTAAAGAAAGTAAGTCCATTAGTAAAGTTGTAATTCTGCTAACAGATGGAGTAAATAATGCAGGCTCGGTACCACCTTTAACTGCTGCTGAAATTGCTCGCGTGTATGGTGTTCGGGTTTATACTGTTGGTATTGGTACAACAGGAAAAGCGCCTTACCCTTTTCAAACTGCATTTGGCGTACAATATCAGAATGTTGATGTTGAGATTGATGAAGATGTTCTCCGTCAGATTTCGCAATTAACCGGAGGAAAGTATTTTAGAGCGACAAACAATGAGAAACTGCGCGAGATATATAATGAAATTGACCGTCTCGAAAAGTCACGCATTGATGTTCGTAACTACAATGAACGAGTTGAAGAATATTTTATTTTTGCTCTAATTGCAGGTCTTCTTCTTCTTACAGAGTTTTTAATACGATTTATTATTTTACGAAATATACCCTAAGCTATGTTCCGTTTTGCAAATCCTGAAATATTAAACTTTTTAGCGCTAATTCCTTTACTAGCTCTGTTGTTTGTTGTGCTACGAATTATTAAAAAAAGAGCCCTAAAACAATATGGAGATCCATTTGTTTTATATCGCTTAATGCCTTCGCTCTCAAATGTTCGTCCGTGGCTAAAATTTATTTTATGGCTATCAGCAGCCAGTTTAATTATAATTACTTTAGCACGTCCGCAAGCAGGTGCTAAATTGCGTAAAGAAAAATCAGAAGGAATAGAAATAATGATTTGCCTAGATGTCTCAAATAGTATGCTGGCCGCCGATATTAAGCCAAGTCGTTTGGAACGTGCAAAAATGGCATTATCTAAATTGCTCGACAATATTGGGGATGATCGAATTGGACTAATAGTATTTGCAGGCGATGCATATACACAAATTCCCATTACGTCAGATCTCTCAGCGGTAAAGATGTTTCTTCCTGCTATTAATAATAAAATTGTTCCAAAACAAGGAACCTCAATAAGCAATGCAATAGAATTAGCAATGCGTTCATTCGACCCTAACAGCTCGCTAAATAAAGCCATAATAATTATTACTGATGGAGAGAATCACGAGGCCAACCCCGTTGAAACGGCACGTGAATGTTCTGAAAAAGGGGTTCGGATATTTACAATTGGAGTAGGGTCACCAGAGGGTTGCCCTATTGCAGAGCCGGAAGTGCAAAACGCTTTCAGAAAAGATAATTCAGGTCAGGTTATCATTACCCGTCTTGATGAGGTAACGCTAAAAAGCATTGCCGTAGCCGGAAAAGGGGCATATGTACGTGCAACAAACATAAATTTTGGTTTAAAAGAAATTCAAGCTGAAATGCAAAATATTGAGAAGAAAGGCATTGATAAAGAAATTTACTCTGCCTACGACGATCGTTTTCAATTCATTATTTTAATAGCATTTATTTTACTATTCATTGAGATCCTATTGCTTGAACGTAAGAACAAATTTTTGAGTAAAATAAAATTATTTAATTAATATGCGTAACATCATTTTTATCATACTAGGTTTTCTTTGTTATGCTTTATCAATACAGGCACAACAGGAACGTCGCTTTATACGTGGAGGAAATCGTCAGTTTGAAAAAGGGAAATATGAAGATGCTGAATTGGCTTACCGTCGTGCCCTCGAGAAACAACCCAATTCATTTGAAGCGGGTTTTAATTTGGGGGATGCTCTTTACAAAAAAGGGAGTTATTCTGAAGCGGTCATTCAATTTGCAGCCATCTCTCAAATAGCTTTAGATAAAGATCAGAAATCAAAAGCATTTTACAATTTGGGGAATTCATATTATAAAATGCAACAACTCGATCAGGCTATAATGGCCTATAAGGAAGCTCTAAAGAGTAATCCGAATGATATGGATGCCAAGTATAACCTATCCTTAGCTATGCGACAGAAGAATAAGGGTGGCGGACAACAGCAGCAGCAACAACAAGATCAGAAGCAAGATCAGAAAGACGATCAAAAAAAGGAACAGAAGCAAGAGGAACAGCAACAAGATCAAAAAAAACAAGAACAAGCTAAAAAAGAAGAAATAAGCAAAGAGGATGCCAAGCGTATGCTCGATGCTATGGAAGATGATGAGAAAAAAGTACAAGAAAGAGTAATGGAAGAAAAGAAACAACAAAATAAACAATACCGTACACTTAAAGAATGGTAAAATAGTTTGCATATATGATAAAACGATTATTTTTTATTGTGGGTATTCTCTTAAATTTGATACTGAGCGCGCAGTCAATAAGAGTTGAAGGGATTGGACCTGGAGTTGTTCGTCTTGGGGAACAGTTTTCGGTGAATTATAGTATCAATGGAAATCCATCATCATTCAATTTACCAGCAACTACCGATTTTAATTTGTTAGCTGGCCCTAACACTTCCTCAAGTAGTAGTGTACAAATTATAAACGGAAAGATGTCACAATCTGTTGAGATTGGTTATTCATATATTTTTCAAGCAATAAAAGTGGGTAAATTTACCATTGGCCAAGCAAAAGCAGTAGTTGATGGAAAAACCTATGCTTCAAATGCAGTACAAATTGAAGTTATAAATTCTGCAAATCAGCCAGCACAAACTCAATCTCAACAAAATCAGAGTCAACAAACAACAGCTCCTGACTTTAATAATGAAGACTTATTTTTGCGTGTTATAGTTAATAAATCGAATGTTTACAAAGGCGATCCTGTAAGTGCTACTATAAAAGTTTTCACTCGTATTGAATTAGTAGGTATTGAAAAAGTTGAATTACCAAATTTTAATGGCTTTTATCAACAGCCTATAGAAACTCCTCAATTAAGTAGTTTAACACGTGAGAATGTAAATGGACAAATTTATAATACAGGGGTCATTCAAAATGTTTTATTATTCCCACAAAAAGATGGGAAGATTGTAATTAATGCAGCTGAGATTCAATGTGTAATACGGAAGAAAGTAGCTCGTCAGGCACGAAGTGTATTTGATGATTTTTTTGGCGCCGGATATCAAGATGTACGAGTAAAGGTTTCAAGTAATCCGGTAACAATTAACGTAAAACCATTATCAGGAGCTGTTCCTGCAAGTTTTAATGGTGCGGTAGGAAAATTTAATTTCTCTGCTTCCATTGATAAAAATTCTGTTAAATCAAATGATGCAATTACCCTTAAAGTTGCGATAAGTGGCTCCGGTAACCTTAAACTACTTGAGGCTCCTAAAATTAATTTCCCTTCCGATTTTGAAGTATATAACCCAGAATTAAAAACAGAAATTAACAATACACTCGCTGGTTCTAGCGGAAAGAAGAGCTATGAATACATAATGATTCCAAGGCATGCAGGTAGTTTTACCATTCCTGCTGTGGAATTTGCTTACTTTGATTTGGTAACTGGTAAGTATGTTGTTAAAAAGAGTACCAATTTTCAAATAGAAGTTGCAAAAGGACCTGATGATGCCTCTGGTGCTGTAATTACCTCTGCAAGCAAAGTAGATATAAAAGTACTTGGTAAAGACATTCGTTACATTAAACGCGAAACAAAGCTCAAAAAGAATGGGGAATACTTTTTAGGTAGCTTGTTGTTTTGGCTTGGATTATTAGTACCCTCATTTATTTTTATCGTTGTAGTTCTTTGGCGTCGCAAAAGCATTAGCGAGAATGCAAATAAGGTAGCTACGCGCAACCGAAAAGCCAGTATGGTTGTTAAAAACCGTTTTAAATTAGTGCGAAAACTATTAAAACAAGGGGCACGAGAAAAATTCTTTGAAGAATTATCACGTGCATTGTGGGGGTATATTAGCGATAAACTTTCGATATCCATGGCAGATCTATCAAAAGATTCGGCAACAATAATCTTAAAAGAAAAAGGCGTAAGCGATGAGCGTATTTATTCGCTTTGGTCTGTTATTGACACCTGTGAATTTGCTCGTTACGCCCCTGGCTCCATTCAAGATGATCTTTCCACCATCTTAAAGAATGCTGAAGATATCGTTTTTTTAATGGAAGATAATATTCGATAATTATGAAAGAGAAATTAATAATAGGCTTATTCCTTACATTCTTTACTTATTCATTGTATGCTGTAAAGAGTGATACTACTTTTTTAAATGCTAATAAAATATACGATTCAGCAAATTATACACAGGCTGCTGAGACGTATCAAAAAATGATTGTTTCTGGCGCTGTCTCTGCTGAATTATATTACAATTTAGCCAATGCATATTACAAAACGAAAGACTATCCCTTGGCAATTTTATGGTACGAAAGAGCCCTGTTAATTGCCCCTAGCGATGAGGATATTCAATACAATCTTGAAATTACAAATCATCAGTTGGTGGATAAATTTGAACCCATACCTAGGCTTTTTATTTGGAACTGGATAGATTCCGTAGTTAATTTTTTCACTAGTGATTTATGGGCAATAATTGCCATTGCTTCTTTTGTTCTATCTATCTGCTTTTTATTGTTGTACTTATTAATGCGTTCTCTAACCATTAGACGTATTGGCTTCTGGATGGGGATTCTATTTCTTGTATTTACAATTAAAAGCATCACGTTTTCATATCTACAACTCAAAAATATGCAGGCAAAAAATGAGGCAATCATAATTTCGCCAGTAGTTACGGCTAAAAGTTCGCCTGACAGTCAGAGTACTGACTTATTTGTAATTCACGAAGGTATTAAAGTGAAAATACGACAAAAAATTGGTGTCTGGAATGAGATTATCTTGCCCAATGGAGATAAAGGATGGTTACCTATTGAGAGTATGGAAGTAATTTAGTGCCTTAATATCTCAATATCACTTCCCCCTATTCCTTGTATTACAAAACTTATTCATAAAAGTTTTAATAGAGACCATTAATATGTAAAAAAAACGTCCTGCTTTTAACCGAACGTTTTTTAATTTGACAATTATTAATTTTATTTATTATACTCATTGCATAACAAATGCAATGGTTTTTCGTCCTCTACAATAGCGGGGAATCTACCAAGAGTCTCAAAGAAACGATTATCATTTGTATCATCATTTACCATAGACACTTCACCTACCAAAGTCATGCCGTTTTCAGCCCAAAACATATGATAAACATAGGGTTCAAGAGTAATACTTTCTCCTGGTTTTAATTTCACGATATCGCCTCCTTTAAAGGTTTTGGTAACACCATCAATTTGTATTGTAAAATCATCATTTGTTTTTTCTTCGGCTTTATTTGCTTTCCAAACCTGAATCCAAAGCTCTCCACCACCTCTGTTTATGATGTCTTCCATCTTATTCCAATGAAAATGCGTTGGTGTAATTTGTTTCTCACGCACGATCATAATTTTCTCGGCATAGGGTTTAGGATAGTTCGTGCGTTTTGCAAAATTTCCATTGCGAATAGTAAATAAAAGCAAACCACATTTCAAAAAATCTCCCGTACCAAAATCAGTTAAATCCCAACCAAGCATATTGTCTTTAATCTCTTGGTATTCCTGACCAGTAGCCTTCATCTCATCGGGTGTAAGAAATGCCCATGGTGGTAATTTAAAACTGTGTTTTTCAAAGAACGCTTGCGCTTCTTTTATGTAGCCATTAATTTCTGATCTCTTCATTGTCTTTTTATTTATCGTTTTTATGAGTGATTTAATTTTACTTATACAAAATAGGCTTAATCAATTTTTGAATAAACATTCCTTATTTTAAAAACATAAAATGCGTTTTGCATAGTTCAACATTTCACAATAGTATCTCTCAGCTTTGCACTTTCAATATACTTCTCAATCTCTATAATACTTACAGCACCACCCGTTGAAGTTGGATGTGTTAAATTAAAACGAGCTGAGGCATTAGCGATTTTCAATGCTTTTTCAATAGGTATTTCTTCATGTATGGCATACAACATGCCTGCACAAAAAGCATCACCAGCACCAACAGTTCCTTTTATTTCGCTATTCTCCACAAAGAATGAAGGAACAAAAACTTGCTCTCCCTTTTTATTAGCAGCAAAGCCACCTTCAGGAAAATGCACTACAACTAATTCATTCACGCCTTTATCAAGTAATAGTTGAGCTGCATTTTTTAAGTTCTCTCCATTTATTCCTTTGTCAGTACGAATGGTTAATCCAGTGATGCGCTCTGCTTCAATTTCATTTAAAATTAAATAATTGATGTATTTAAGTGCAGGAGTAACTAGACGAGTGAAACGATCACCTGATTCTGAAACTACATCAACAGATGTTTTATACCCTTTATCCTGCATCATTTTTAGTACACGAGCCGATACAACACCATATTCTTTATCCTCGGCATCGAGCTTATCCAGCAATAAAAGATATCCTAAATGAAATATTTTTGCAGGATGGTTAACATTTTGCAAATGCTCAATATCAAGCAGCGCATTGGCACCGCGGCAGTGAAAAAATGTGCGGGCGCCAGTACCTTTTTCAGTCATTACATCAGTATACGATGTCGGTGCTGCTGAAGTTTGATGCATCATGGTATTATCAATACCATGATTTTTTAAATCCACAATAATATGATCCCCTAAAGGATCATCGCCAAGCATACCGCCACTTTGTAGGACATCTATCCCTGCAGTTGCAAAACGCTCGTAGAGCACATCAAGAAAAGCAATATCTTTCTCAATTTCCGGAAAGGAACGTAGGAGCTCGTCATATGTCACATAACCTCG
>JBBRXJ010000065.1:0-20383 GCA_038248505.1 Bacteroidales bacterium | reverse complement strand
ATCCTTAATACTTATGTCTGATGATAGGCTTGCTTCAACTAGCGCATACATCTTATCCTGCAATGTTTGTTCCATAGTTTTTGGCAGCTAAGGTATCTGCTATTAGAATGACTTGCAAGATGTACTTCACCGAATGCTTACGTTGAAATTGTGAGTTTTTAGCTCTTCACCACCTCAGATTAAGTTTAATTGCGTTTGATTGAAATTCTATCATAATGAATTATAAATGCTTCATCACTTATAATTCATTATCAAGTCAAGCCATAAACTATTACTCTAAATTTTGCTTATTTAAGTTTTATGATATCTAGCTTATATCATAAAAATAGGGCCAACTTATATTTATACTGGCATGACGATGCATATTTTCACAAGGAAAATTTTGACTCATTTGATCTAGAATTTCGGTTTTTCATTTAATCGGTTCTGAAAAGCTACAACAAAAAATTGAAAAAATTAATATGCCTCGCGAGCGCTCAAAAACATCCTCAACAAATAATAGCATTACAAAAATACAAAGTAATTGAAATAGTAAGTAATAATTACGTTTAATGCTATTATATAAAAGAACTACAAAAAACAAAAGTAAAAGAGAACCTCTAATAATTCCTAATTCCATCCAATCTAATAGAAATTGATTATGACTTTTCTCAAAAGGAATAGTTTCCGAATAAGCTAATAATTTATTAATGGTTGATGATGAGAAAATTTTTGCTGTTTCATTCAAACCTACCCCAGAGAAATAATTGTTTTGAATCGAATAGAGACTAATATCCCATAGCTGTCTTCGAAAAGGATCCATATATAATACATATAAGCTAATTAAAAGTAAACAGATAATGAATAATAATAATTGTTTAATCCATATATTTTTTTCAGCAGTATTAATAATATAGTTTGAAGCGAGAATAAAAAGAAATAATACTAAAATTATACGTGCTCCATAAATAAAAACAACAATGCTAACAATGATAAAAAACAGATAAATAATTTTTGTGCTTATTATTTGTAATTTTTTATAAAAGAAAATAAAAGTTATTCCTAAAATGAATAAACTACTCGCATATGTTGGGTGAATATAACTGTGAGGAAAAAATGTAACATAATTGGAATATGTTTTTATTTCAACTAAATATCGAAACAAATCTATATAACCGAAAACTATAAAATTATAAATAACCGAAAATAAGTTAAATGAAAATACGAAAAATAAAAAAAAGAGAAAGGTATTTACAAAAATGAACTTCCTCTTCGCATCAAAAGGGAATAGCATAAGTAAAATTGGAAGCTCTAGGAGAGGTAAATACAATTCAAATTCACTTTTAATAGCATTAAAATTAGTATTTGAAGTAGCAGATAATATGACTAGTCGTAAAATAGCATAACATAGTAGTATAAGATTAACTCCAGTAAAAGCACGATTTATGTTTTCAACAAAAATACCAGAAACAAGAATAAATAAAGAAAATAAAATAAACGATAAATTATTCCATGAAGTAGTGCAAAAAAAAGAAATGAATAAATTGAATAGGATAATTACAAAAATTGTATCTGCTGCGCTTATATTACTATACACTTTTCTAAAATATGCTTCGCATAGTATAACTATTATACAAAATAAAACTATAAATAATAAAAGGGCTTTTTTCCAAACATAAGGGAATATAGAGAATTCTATAATCTTTTTCAATCCAGGGTTTGGACATAATTGCAGCGTGTGATTTATTTTATTAATAGTAAGATAACTATAATGAATATGGTTATTAAAATTATTAGAGTTCCAATTATAATTAACACCTAAATTTGTAGTTATTATTATTCTCTCAAAAATAAAACTATCCTGAACTTCTACTCTAAAAGCAGTAACAAACTTATTTGATGTATTCTCAAAACTAAGTGTATTGGTTATCGTATCTAATTTGCCTTTTTTGATGAACGTTGTTGGTGCAGCATAGTAATACCCATGAAATAAATGCATATTTATACTGCTGCTATTTAATGACTTAATGCCTATGACCTCGACCTTCGACACATTATCAAAAGGCAAAAATAAGAATAGCACAAAAAGTATTGATAAAATGGAAACCGTTAATATTTTAATCTTTTTATTCAAAACGCAGATAATATCTGTGAAATAATTTGCCTTTTCTATTATAAAATAAATTTCATCTTTTCAAGAATCATAAATAAAACAGGATAAAATAATTGAAGACTAAGTCCTGAAAATGAAAACATATTATCAAATGTATTAAAAAGCATGAATGAACATAATAAAACTAAAGAAGTAATAAAATAGCGAGATTGAGATGGAATAATAATTAGATAGATAAATGAAAATGCAATTAAATATAAAAACATAATGATGGGCCCAAACCAATCAAAATATAAATACATTTCATTAAAAATAGTACATACAGTTAGGTTCATGTGAATTAAATGTGATTTTTTAGTTCTACTCTCAACATCAATTAATCGTTTAGTAATAAAACTCGGCAAAAAACAATTGATTATCGTTATCTTCTTTTCTTTTAAGGAAGATTGTGTATCGGCAAAATAAATGGAATTTTGAAAATTTGCCAATGGGGAACTAATATATAAATACATCCAAAAATATTCATTTGGAACCTTACTCTCAAGAAAAGTACTGGTTGCACCATTCACTCTCGGAATATATTTATTATCACCATGAGCTGAACGAAGATTGCCTACATATCCAAAAAAATAAGAAAAAACAATAAAAAATAAGACTGCAAGAAAAATAAGACGTGTTCTAATTTTATCAAAATAAAGAAGCGTTAAAAAAGCACATTGAATAAGCGTGATTATTAAGGCACCTCTATTCATTATTAAAACATTTAATAGTAATAATACAAGAAAATAAAGAAGTTTGTATAAACTAAATTTGCTTAGTAACTGATGAAAGAGGTATACAGAATAAAACCCATGAAAGGTAAGCAGAATAACATGAAACGACTTAATTCCGAAAAGCCGATAATCATAGTCGATGCCATTAAAAATCATAAGTAAAGGAATACCTTTATTATTATAAAACTCCATTAAATATCCAAAAAGAATTAATATAAAAATAAGAGAACCGGCATTACTCTCAATAATTGGTTTAAATTCTATTTCCTTGTATCGATATACAATGATTCCTAAATAAAAGGATACAATAAATGTAAATGAGAAAAACAAAATGAAAGAAAGAGACAAAACAGGATATGAACTTGACCATCCAAATAGATATACTACAATACAAAATAGAAATGAAAATACATATATAAGGAATGGGTTAATAATCCATTTTGTTGAAAACATACTAATCTATTTTTAATAAGCAAATACAATGATTATTACGATAGTATATAAATTGATTCTGCACAATGATACACCAGAACAAATTTCATACTAAAATGGCTCTGCGTTATGCTTTCATCGATATATAAGAAATTTGGTTTCATTAAAAATTAGTAAATATCTCATTGGTGTAAGATTATGCAGAATCGATATATAAATATTATAATATAGATATATAATTAAAAATCCTAAATCAGAGTTTATTTAACTAGAAATGGAGAGCAATTTAAAAATAAAATAGTTCTAATTAAATTAATCAAAAACAAATAAGGTTCTTTTATGCTTTATTTTGAGCAATTGTTTTTCGATAAAGTAAAACCAAAACAATAAATAAAAGAAATATACCATATTTATTTACTCTTATTAATATTGAGATCAAGGTATTTTCAGGTTCTGAAGGCACATAAAATGGTACAATAAAATCAACTGTATTTAACATTGATTTCTGACTGTTAAGTTGATTATTTCGTTCAACTAAGATTATTAGTTCTTTATGAAATAGGTTATTATTGCTCTGTTCTTGTAAATAAATGTTCTCTTGATTGCCTTTTTGAGGACTTCCTCTATACTCAAAATATTCTTTTTGCTGATATTTATCTAATTTAAATATTTCATTTTTTGTATTTCTAATCGAGGAATCAAGATTAGAAATACGTATGATATTTTGATGCTCAACAAATTCATTTTTGTTGATATAATTTTTAAACAAGGTATTGAATTCAGCAATAAAAGAAGGTTTATAAGACCAAACTTTTAGTACCATTTTATTTGGAATTCTTCTTTTTGTTGTATCAGTTAATTTTGTAACATTTTTATAATCAACATAATCACCGATAAAATCTCTATTAACATCAATCAAAAAATAGCCTTCAATTTTCACAAATGATTTTAATACACTACTATCTGTTTCAAATAATGCAGCTAATGATTTAGATTGAGTGTAATTAATGTTATCAATATAAGGAAGAATATCAGAGCTATTAATCGAACGGAACTCAATGGTAGCCTCTGAAACATAATAGGGTTTAGATAACTTATAATAAATAAACCCAAAGAGGTTAAAGATTAAAAGAATGCTTCCAAAAATTGGAGCTTTTTTAAATCCAAAAGAAATAAGCTCACTGAAATATTCTATCCAATTAGCTATTTTATTATAAAATGAAACTAAAATATCGAGAAGCGTATATTGTTCCTTTTGCATAAAAATTATTTACTAGAAGTAACAAATCTATTAATTAAGAAAAATAATATAAGACCTAAAGTGAAAATTGAAAAGATTAGTGATGCCACTCCTATACTCTGGAAAAGAAAAGCACCTACTATGATCAAGCTATTTACAAGTACAATAACTAATGTAATATTAAAATGAGATAAACCTCGCGCCATTAATTCATGATGAAAATGTGCTTTGTCTGGCTTAAATGGACTTCTCTTATTTATTAATCGAACAAAGAATACTTTTAGTGTATCTAACAAAGGAATGGCAAGAATAGCGAATGAAACCGCTGGTGTTGACTTAATGGAATACCATTCATTACCATTAATATTTAATTCATTAAAATTAATTATTAAAATTGAAATAAGAATACCGATGGTCATAGAACCAGTATCGCCCATAAAAATTTTATACCGTTTACCAAATACATTATAAAAGAAGAAACCCATTAAGCATGCTGAGAGTGTAAACGCAAAGGCAGCAAAATTAATATTGCCTGAAACAAAAAACCAAATACCGAGCGTAATGGATGTGGTAATGCCAATTGCCGCAGCTAAGCCATCAACCCCATCTATTAAATTAAAAGTATTAATTATTACGACAAGTACAAAAAAAGTTAATAAAATGCTGGTTAATTCTGATATCTCATTTATCCCTAAAAAACCATGAAGATTTGTAAAACGCAGTCCGCCCATAAAGATCAAAACAGACAAGGAAATAATTTGCATGATTAATTTAGCGTAAGGAGTAGATCCAATAACATCATCCTTTAAGCCTGTAAAAAATAAAAGTATTAATGCTAAAATTATAGACTCAAATTCAGGAATTGGTGTTAGATAATCTATTAAGAAAATTCCAATAATGAAACCAAAGAAAATAGCTATTCCGCCAAGATGTGGGATTGCTTCTATATGTGATTTGCGATTGCTAGGTTCGTCAAGTATTTTTTTTTTGCGTGAGATGGTTACAATAAGAGGAATTGTTCTTATTGTAACTAAACCCGAGATCAATAAAATCGCTAAGAGTAGAATATTTTGCATGTTGTTTATAAAATAGTTCGTAAAAATAACACAAAATCTAACACTTTATTAAATATTCATTAAATTCTTTATATGCTATACTACTCTAATACAAAGGCATTCCGCTATGTTTTGTTAAATGCCTATTCTTAAATATATTACAAGCGTTTTCTGTCAAAATATTAAATGCTTGTATAGTATGTGCACATTGTTATTCAAGCTTTTATCAACACAACTCATAATACATAATCAAAATAAAATTGCCTTTAATAGGTACTTAGGAATGAATGTAGTGATAAATGCAATTAACTAATTGCTAGGTCTTTAAACCCAATTAGCGATTTATGTTATTACTAAACGCAACAATATGCTTTATTATTGTTTTAGAGGGCTAGTAATTTTATGTCTAATAAAAATTGATTTTGCTTAATTGTACACCAATTATGATTTTAAAAAATCTTTACACTTTATATGTTTCGGATTAGCTTAAATTTTCAATAACATTTGTGCCGCAACAACCACATTACTTGCTATTCCGCGGTTTTAAACCGATCTTTTTAAAATTAGCCCATATCAGGGATAAAGCAAAATGTATGCTTCTAAATGTACTGATTATCCTTGATTATTACAATTCAATCTATTTTCTGGTGTATAATTAGGGATAATTAAATATTTATTTAATCATAAAAACATAAAAAAGAGCACGCGAATAATAGTATTATATCCTACGTATATTCAGATAATGTCGTTCAAAAATTAAGCATTCTTGATTATTATATCCATTTTTGCGTATAAACTTTTTACTAAAAACACAAAAGCGCCTGCATATTACTTATATACAAGCGCTTAAAATATCGATTTTTGTACCCGAAGCCGGAATCGAACCGGCAAGGGCATAGCCCACAGGTTTTTGAGACCAGCGCGTCTACCAATTCCGCCATTCGGGCGTTTAAACAAGCTGTTCAAACAAGAATGCGAATATATTCATTTTTTTTTAGCCTACAAGCTATTTTTAGGGCGAAATGGACTGCAAATTAACGCAAGTATAATTTGAATTTTAAAGAATAGCTCAAAGATGTAATTGATAAGAATAAAGACAAAGTCTTATAACCAATCACTTCGCCGTAGAGATTCACTTACTACTCTTCACTAAACACCTATTCCCACTCAATAGTTGCAGGCGGTTTCGAACTAATATCGTACACAACACGATTAATACCTTTTACATTATTTATGATTTTATTTGACATAGCGGCTAAAAAATCATAGGGTAAATGGCTCCAATCCGCTGTCATTCCATCGGTCGAATTTACCGCACGCAAAACAACCGCATTCTCGTAAGTACGTTCATCGCCCATAACTCCAACTGATTGTACTGGCAATAAAATTGCTGCTGCCTGCCATACCTTATCGTATAATTTCCATTCTTTTAAACCCTCTACATAGATATCATCTACCTCTTGAAGAATCCGTACTTTTTCAGGACTAATTTCACCCAATATTCGAATTGCTAAACCTGGGCCTGGAAAAGGATGTCTATTTAAAATTAACGAATCAAGTTGTAACGCAGCACCTACACGACGTACCTCATCTTTAAATAATAAACGCAAAGGTTCAACTACTTTTAAATTCATTTTTTCAGGCAAACCTCCAACATTGTGATGTGACTTTATAGTTGCTGAAGGACCATTTACAGAAACCGATTCAATAACATCAGGGTAAATAGTACCTTGCGCTAACCATTTTGCATCTTTTACTTTGCGTGATTCTTGTTCAAATACTTCTATAAAATCGCGTCCAATTGCTTTTCGCTTTTTTTCTGGATCACTGATGTCTTTTAAACTACCAAGAAAACGAGCTGATGCATCAACTCCAACTACATTTAATCCCATGTGCTGATATGAGTCAAGAACCTTTGTATACTCATTTTTTCTCAGCAAACCATTGTCAACAAAAATGCATGTTAAATTTTTTCCTATGGCTCGATGCAGTAATACAGCCGCTACCGATGAGTCAACACCACCTGATAAACCTAGTATTACATGATCATTACCTAATGTGTCTTTTAATTCTTTAATGGTTGTTTCAACAAAAGAATTGGGCGTCCAATCTTGTTTGCATTTGCATAAATCTACCACAAAATTTTGTAGTAATTGTTTGCCTTCTGTTGTATGATACACTTCTGGATGAAACTGTATACCGTATGTTTCTTCAGAATCAATTTTAAAAGCTCCTGCTTTAACATCTTTTGTACTACCAATAATTTTAAATTCTTGCTGAAATTTTACAATCGTATCTCCATGCGACATCCAAACCTGTGTGCCTTGATTCATGCCTTTCATGAGAGCAGAAGTGCTATCAATAAAATCGAGATTTGCACGACCGTACTCACGATGTGTACTGGGTTGCACATCACCGCCTGATGTATGAACCAATAGTTGAGCACCATAGCAAACTCCTAGTAGTGGTAACTTGCCACGTAAGATTTGCATATCAACCATAGGGGCATTTTTATCACACACCGATGCAGGGCTGCCAGAGAGTATGATCCCTTTTACATTTGAAGTGATTGTTGGAATTTTATTGTATGGATGAATTTCGCAATATACATTGAGTTCACGTACTCGGCGTGCTATAAGCTGTGTGTACTGTGATCCAAAATCGAGAATTAATATTTGTTCAGTCATGGGGCATGAAATGTTGAAGGTTAATTGTTAAATGCTATCCGTCGCCGCGGAGCTAAATATTAAATGTTATTCCTACAAATCAAAAATTGTTTATTGTTTACAAAATAAGTTAAAAAAGATAGCATTTAGATGCCTATTAGATAAAAAGGATTAACATCGGATTAACATCATTTAAATCTTACAAGATTCATCAATATCAAATACATCGCCATCCTCAACGGCAATAGTATTTTGAAAAACTTGACGTGCTTCATTTAGAAGAGGACCTGTTGTTTTATAACGTGATGAAAAATGGCCTATCAGTAATTTCCCAACCTTGGCCTCAAGCGCTAATTCACCAGCCTGACGAGCTGTACTGTGCATGGTCGCTAAAGCTTCTTTATTCTCAGCTTCCATAAATGTAGCCTCGTGATAAAGTAAATCTACGCTTTCAATATGCGGTACTATTGATGAGAGCTTAGCAGTATCGGTACAAAAAGCGTAACGCCGAGGGCTAGGTGCAGTAAAACATAATTCACGGTTTAACAGAACTGTGCCGTCAGGTTTAATAAAATCTCCACCGTGCTTCAATTCAATAATATCTTTAACTCCAAATTTATATTTCGCTATTGCTTCTTTGCGCACATTATGCAAACGTTGTTTCTCTTCAAAAATAAAACCACAACACGACACACTATGTTGTAAAGGAATACTTTTAATTCTCAAACTACTATCCTCATATATAATAGCAATCTCTTTGTTTTGCAGTGCATGAAATTCAATAGAAAATGGTAGTTTTTCTTTGGCGTATTTAAATTGCAAATCGATCATCTCCTTTAATTCTTTGTGTGCATAAATGTGCAGTGGCACTTTGCGTCCGAGTAAAGCAAAAGTAGAGATTAGGCCGGGCAAACCATAAATATGATCGCCATGTAAATGACTAATAAAGATGTGATGAATGCGCGAAAAACGAATCTTAAAACGACGCAATTGAATTTGTGTACCTTCTCCGCAATCAAGCAAAAAAAACCGCTCATGGTGGTTAAGCACCTGAGCGGTTGAGAATCTCTTTGATGTAGGAAGCGCTGAACTGCTTCCGAGTATTGTTATGGAAAATCTATACTCTTTCAAATATTATTCACTAATAAAAGCTATTGCATCATTAATACCATCGGTAATATTTAATACAGTATCTAACTGTGATATGGTAATAAGTCTTTCTACAGCCTCGGTAAGTCCTGTTAGTACAAATCGACCATTGGCGTTTTTGCATAATCTGTTTGCAACTAAAATGGCACTTAAGCCAGATGAATCGCAATACTTAACGTTACTTAAATCAAGAATAATATTTTTTTCTCCATTTCCTGAAATGAGCACTAGCTCCGACTTAAGCGTCGGAGCCAAATGCGTATCTAATTTTTCTTCCAGAATCTGTATTAATGTATACTTTTCTTGTTTTTCTATCTTGAACTCCATATTACAAATTTAAAGAATTAAAAGCTATGAGCGAAATTTAATTTTCATTATTTCCCTCTGCTGCTTCTTTATCCATTCTGTCTTTTAATGCACCAAGCTCGCTGATATCACCAAGGGTGGTTTTTTCCACATTTGCCTTAATCTTTTTAGCGGTTTTTTGAACGGTCTCTGTTTCTTCCTTACGTGCAGCTGTTTCTTTTCCTTTCTTATCATCTTCAAATACACGGGTATGTGAAAGAATGATTCGTTTAGAATCTTTTGAGAATTCAATTACCTTGAATGACAATTTATCTTCAACTTTTGCATTGCTACCATCTTCTTTTGTAAGATGTTTGTTTGAGGCAAATCCCTCAACACCATACTGAAGGGCAACTTTGGCTCCTTTATCGAGAATTTCAACAATAGTACCTTCATGCACTGAGTTTTCTGTGAAGATGTTTTCAAATACATCCCATGGATTTTCTTCCAATTGTTTGTGACCAAGGCTTAAACGACGTTGATCTTTGCTAATCTCCAAAACTACCACATCAATCATTTCACCAACAGCTGTAAACTCGGCAGGGTGGTTGATTTTCTTTGTCCAGGAAAGATCTGAGATATGTATTAGACCATCAACACCTTCCTCAAGTTCAACAAAGATACCGAAGTTGGTAAAGTTGCGAACTTTTGCTTTGTGCTTGCTGTGTTGTGGATATTTTGACTCAATATTTTCCCATGGATCTGGATGAAGTTGTTTAATACCTAATGACATTTTGCGCTCAACGCGGTCGAGGGTAAGAATTTTCGCTTCAACAGAATCGCTAATCTTTAGGAATTCTTGTGCGCTACGAAGATGTGTTGACCAAGACATTTCAGAAACGTGAATTAATCCTTCAACGCCTGGGTTAATTTCAACAAACGCACCGTAATCTGCCATTACAACTACTTTACCTTTCACTACATCACCAATATTTAAATTAGCGTCTAATGAATCCCATGGATGTGGGGTAAGTTGTTTTAAACCTAATGCAATACGTGTCTTATCTTCATCAAAATCGAGAATAACTACGTTGATTTTTTGATCTAATTTCACAATTTCTTCTGGGTGATTAATACGTCCCCAGCTTAAATCGGTAATATGTATCAAACCATCTACGCCGCCAAGGTCAATAAACACACCATATGATGTGATATTCTTAACGGTACCTTCAAGTATCTGACCTTTTTCAAGTTTTGCAATAATCTCTTTCTTCTGTGCTTCAAGCTCAGCTTCAATAAGTATTTTGTGTGAAACAACTACGTTTTTGAATTCATGGTTAATTTTAACCACCTTGAAATCCATTACCTTACCAACAAATACATCATAATCACGAATTGGTTTAACATCAATTTGTGAACCTGGCAAGAATGTTTCAATACCAAATACATCAACAATCATACCACCCTTGGTGCGGCATTTTACAAAGCCTTTAACAACAATTTGTGTTTCGTATGCACTGTTGATACGTTCCCATGAACGAAGAGTACGTGCTTTTTTATGTGAGAGAATAAGCTGACCGTTTCTGTCTTCTGTATTTTCAACATATACTTCTACTGTATCACCAATTTTTAGTTCAGGATTGTAGTGAAACTCGTTTAAGTTCACTAAACCTTCTGATTTGTATCCAATGTTAATTACAACTTCGCGTTTGTTCATTGCAATTACGGTACCATCCATCACTTCACCTTGTCCTACTGATGATAGGGTTTGGGTATACATGTCTTCAAAATCTTTGCGTTGTACTTTGCTGTAAATACCTTCATCGTTTTTGTAAGTATCCCAGTCAAAATCTTCAAGTGCAATAAAAGTTGGTTGACTTGGTTTTGAAATCACTAGTGGCTCTTCAATGATTTGCTCTTCCTCTTGTGAATCTGTTGTAATCTCGGTTGCTTCATCCTCGCTATCAATAAGAGGTACAAATTCAAGATTTTTGTCGTCGTTTAAATCTACGTTTGCCATACGGCATGAAAAAATTAAAGGTTAATAATTCAGTTAATTAATAGGGTGCAAAAGTAAAACTTTTATTGAAACAAACGGGTTTCAATAAAAGTTTTACCTTATTAAATAAGAACTAAGTATGTTATATTATTGATAATCTATATTATAGCACTATAAATTGTAAATTATTCGATTTTAGAAATCAAACTTGCCTTTAGTTGATCAATATCATTATTATCAGGTATATACTTAACTTTTATCACATCTTTCACCTCAAAACCGCAGGCCAATAAATCTTGTTCAACAAGTCCTATGCTCTGTCCGCCCCATCCATAAGAGCCAAATGCTACCGATTTTCTCCCTTTAGGCGATAAGCCTTTTAAATACGTTAGAAAAGCAGCTACATTGGGTAGCATATTATTATTTAGAGTAGGTGATCCAACGCAAATATACTCTGCATCAACTAAATCGGTCATAATATCTGAAATATGATTGCATTGCAGATTGCGCATAACCACATGAAATCCCTTTTGTTCAAAAGCAGACTGTACCACCTCTCGAGCAAGTGTTTCTGTTGAGTGCCACATGGTATCATAAATAATTACAGCCTTTTTAACGGTTTTATTCCCAGCCATACTTTTATAAAGGTCAACAATCTCTTTAATATGTTTTCGCCATATAATACCATGACTAGGAGCAATAATCTGAATATCAAGAGTAGCAGCCACCTCTAATTCATTAACTACCTGACTATTATACGGTAATACAATATTTGCATAATATTTACGGGCTTCCTCAATGGCGATATCAAGAGGCGCTTCATCATCAAAACGCTCAGCTGAGGCAAAATGCTGTCCAAATGAATCATTCGAGAAAAGGATTTTCTCTTCGGGGCAATAACAAACCATATTATCAGGCCAATGTACCATAGGGGTAGCAACTACATGAAGATTGCGTTTACCTAAATTTATAACTTCACCAGATTTTACGGCTTTAATATTTAAGTCCGTCTTAAAATGTGCTTTTAAACCTTTCTCTCCATTTGGAGAAGCAAACACAGTTGCATTTGGGGCCTGAGCCTTTACCGCCGGAATAGCACCTGAATGATCCATTTCAACATGATTACAAATTATATAATCGATACGCGAAGGATCAATAATGCTACGAATGCGCTGAAACATTTCCTCTGTTTTATAACTTTTAACAGTATCAATTAAAGTTATTTTCTCATCAATAATTAGATAGGCATTGTAGGTCGATCCTCTCTGCGTTAAATATCCATGAAAATTTCGCAAATCCCAATCAATAGCCCCTACCCAATAGATTCCTTCTTTAATTTTTATTGCATTCATTCTGTTATTTTTTAGATTGTAAAAGTATAAAAAAAACGATTGCTAAATGTATAGCAGTTTACATTATCAATAGTTTTTGGAAAACGTATAATGGTCGTTTTTAGTATTACCAAGCATCATCACGTATGTAAACAACAAAGCCATTCTATAAATTTAGAATGGCTTTGTTAAATTCAAATGACAATTATTTTACTTCTTCAAATTCATCTTTTCCAACACCACACTCAGGGCATGTCCAATCATCTGGAATATCTTCAAAAGAGGTGCCTGCGGATATACCACTATCTGGATCGCCCTTTGCAGGATCATAAATGTAGCCGCAAGCAATACATACATATTTTTTCATTGTTTTTTTGTTTTAAATTAATAAATTAAATATTTAAATATTTTCTTCTTTCACGGCAAAATAGGCTTTTCCGTGTTTGCACACAGGACAAGTTTCAGGAGCTTTTTCTCCTTCATGAATATGACCACATACCCAACACTTCCATTGCACTTTTGTTGCTTTTATGAATATAGTTCCGTCTTCAATATTTTTCAATAATTTAAGAAAACGTTTTTCATGATTCTGTTCAATTTTAGCTATCATTTTATATGCAAGAGCTATATCTTTAAAACCCTCTTTCGATGCAGTTTCAGCAAAACTTGGATACAGATGTGTGTATTCTTCATTCTCACCCATAGCTGCAGACTTGAGATTTTCAACTGTTGTATCAATTACCCCCGCAGGGTACATCGCTGTAATCTCAACATCACCGCCTTCGAGAAATCGAAAAAATGTTTTGGCATGTGAGCGTTCATTGGTAGCTGTTTCCTCAAAATATGCAGCTACTTGTTCGTATCCTTCTTTACGTGCAACCTTTGCTGCAAACTCATATCTATTTCGCGCTTGCGACTCACCAGCAAACGATTTTAATAGGTTCTTTTCCGTCTCTGTTCCTTTTATACTTGCCATAGTTAAAATATTATTTTGTTTTTTTTCTTATTAAATGTTTTTCCAATTACCATGTAGGTTGCAATATGCCCTTGCATACACATCTTTTTCATCCGTTAAAAAAACGGCTTCAGGGGCTTCACCTGCTATAAGAAATTTTGTACTAATTGTTGATCCATCAATTGAAACTAATTCAATCCAATTAATTATATGTTCATCAGTCATTGGATGCGGAACACTTCCTAGTTTTACTTTATATCCGCCAGTAATTTTTTCAATTACCGGAACATGCTTTTCTTTTGCAGCATCAACGGTATTCTCTTCCAATTGTTTCATTTTTTGTCCGCAACAGATTAAGTTTTTTGCACCTTTTTGCATTACTTCAACAATGTTACCGCATAAATCACATTTATACAATTCAAATTTTTCTGTATTTGTCATTTTTTTATTATTTAGAGTTTATAAATGTCTATGCTGCAGGGCTTGCATTTGGATCAACAAATACACGAGTGGCTAATTCGCGATCAAGCATTAAAAGACCGTAACCATTCTCTCCTATTAATTCTACTTCGCCTATCAATTTTTCAGCATTTGCTTCTTCCTCTACCTGCTCAGCAATAAACCACTGTAACATATTATTGGTAGCATGGTCTTTTTCAGCAATGGCCACATTCACTAAATTATTTATTAATGAGGTTACATGATGTTCATGTTCGAGTACCTGTTTAAATATTTCCAGTGGTGTTTTCCATTCTGTTTGTGGACCAGCAATAGGTTCGAGACTAATTTTACCTCCGCGCTCTATTACATAATTATAAAAACGAATTGCATGAGCTGTTTCTTCTTGATACTGGATTTTTAACCAATTTGCAAAGCCTGCCATATTTTTCGCTGAAAACCAAGCTGACATTGACAGATATAAATATGCTGAATACATCTCGGCATTTATCTGTTTATTTAATTCCTTTTCTATTGTCTTTGATAACATAATATGTTTCCTCCTATTTTGTTTAAAAAATAATTAATTCCATTCCATTTTACTTTATTAAAATAAACTTAAAAAACAACTTCTCAAACTCAGTGTCAATCAGCACATCTCTCACAATATCCTTTAAAATAAGCATGGTACTCGTTTACTTTAAACTTGGTTGAGATGCCAACACTTAATTTCGATAAATCAATTTCGACATCCGATAACATACCACACTTTATACATTTAAAATGACCATGAGAATGATTAAATGGGTCAATACGAAGTTCATTCCCTTCAATTACAATTATACTCAAAATACCCTTCTCTGCAAATAGTTTTACCGTATTATAAACCGTAGTTTTTGAAAGTGTTGGTAAACTTTTACTAAGATCCTTAAATACAGTATCTACTGTAGGATGCTGTCTGTTATTCTCCAAATACTCATAGATTCTCTTTCTCTGATACGAGGGCTTTAATCCATGTACTATCAATTTATCTGATATTGAGGGACTTTGTATCATTTATTTGTACTAATTCCAAATTATAATCATTACAAATTTAGATAATATTTATCTTAATCACAAAAAAATAGTTATAATAATCATATTGATGTATTTTTAAACTCTAAAATAGAGTGTACATAAATTTTTGCCCATATTTAAGAAGTGTAAAATTTAAAAGTCCTTTTAGCTTATATAATAATTGATAATCCATATAACACCGATTATTAATGAATTTATTCAATACCATCGAGCAGTTAAAATTATATTAATAAATTTGAACTGAAAATAACTTTTAACATCAATACAAATAATAAAAATGAAAATAACTGTTGTAGGAAGTGGCTATGTAGGATTAGTAACTGGAACCTGTTTTGCTGAAACAGGCATTGGAGTTTGTTGCGTTGATATTGATCAGAAAAAAATAGAGAATCTGAAAAAAGGGATTATTCCCATTTACGAGCCTGGCTTGGATGATATGGTCAAGAGAAATGTTGAAAAACAACGATTATCATTCACAACAAACTTAAAAGACTGTTTGCAAAACTGTGAAGCCGTGTTTATTTCAGTTGGAACTCCGCCTGATGAAGATGGGAGTGCCGATTTACAATATGTACTCGCTGTTGCATCTGAAGTAGGCAAACACATGACCGATTATCTCGTTTTAGTAACCAAAAGTACGGTGCCCATTGGTACAGCTAAAAGGGTAAAAGCAGCTGTTCAAGATGAACTCACAAGAAGATGTTCTGATCTCACGTTTGATGTTGCTTCAAATCCTGAATTTTTAAAAGAAGGAAGCGCCATTGATGATTTTATGAAACCCGATCGAATTGTTATAGGTACCGAATCAGAGCGTGCTGAGAAAATAATGCGTCGCTTGTACAAACCCTTTCTGTTAAATAATCATCCAATTTATTTCATGGATATTCCTTCGGCCGAAATGACAAAATACGCTGCTAATTCAATGCTCGCAACAAAAATTAGTTTCATGAATGATATTGCTAATTTATGTGAAATTGTGGGTGCCGATGTTAATGCAGTGCGTCGTGGTATTGGAAGCGATAGCCGTATAGGAAGTAAATTTATCTATCCTGGTGCAGGTTACGGAGGTAGCTGTTTTCCTAAAGATGTAAAAGCATTGGTTAAGACAGCTGATGATAACCATCATGAATTAAAAATTTTAAAAGCGGTTGAAGATGTTAATGACCGACAAAAACGTGTTATTTTTAATAAGATTCATACCCATTTTAAAAGCAATTTAAAAAATAAAAAAATAGGAATTTGGGGACTATCATTTAAGCCAAATACTGACGATATGAGAGAGGCCCCAGCACTTACTATTATTGAACTTTTGCTGAAATACGAAGCAAAGGTAGTTGTATATGATCCTGTGGCAATGCATGAAGCAAAACGTATTTTAGGCAATCGGGTTGAATATGCACAAACCGCCTTTGAAGCTGCAGAAGGTGCTGATGCTTTAGTAGTGATTACTGAATGGCAAGAATTTAGAGTTCCCGATTTTACTTTACTAGCAACAAAATTAAAAAACAAACTCATATTTGATGGCCGAAATATATACGAAACAACTGACATGAAAGAATTGGGCTATACCTATTATAGCATTGGTAGGCCAACCGTTAACTAATTTTTAGCTTAAAGTCGTAAACAAAGATAGAATGGTTAAGTATCATGCTTGTATTTGTTTAATTATTAAAAACTAACATACTATGTTTGCAAATCAGAAATTGAATCCTCGATTTACAAAGACCACTAAAAATTCTCTCTTTTATAAAAAACAAATAGCATGAAAAAAATTCTTATCACCGGTGGTGCTGGTTTTATCGGCTCACACCTCAGTGAGCGTTTGTTAAACGAAGGTAATGAAGTTATTTGCCTCGATAACTTTTTCACTGGGTCAAAAAATAATATACGCCATCTACTATCAAACAATCATTTTGAAATGGTTCGTCATGATGTAACGATGCCGTATTATGCTGAGGTAGATCAAATTTATAATTTGGCTTGTCCTGCATCGCCTGTACACTATCAATACAATGCTATTAAAACTATAAAAACCTCTGTACTAGGTGCCATAAATATGCTTGGATTGGCTAAGCGCTTACATGCAACCATTCTTCAAGCAAGCACAAGTGAAGTGTATGGCGACCCAGAAATTCATCCCCAACACGAGGAATATTGGGGTAATGTGAACCCTATTGGTAATCGCTCCTGCTACGATGAGGGGAAGCGTTGCGCCGAATCGCTTTTTGTAAATTACCACAAACAAAATCAAGTGCGAATAAAAATTATTCGAATATTTAACACCTACGGTCCTCGCATGTCAGAAAACGATGGACGTGTAGTAAGTAATTTTATTGTACAAGCTTTGCAAAATAAAGATATTACAGTATTTGGGAACGGCGAACAAACGCGCAGTTTTCAATTTGTTGATGATTTAGTAGAAGGAATGATACGCATGATGAATACACCCGATTCATTTACTGGGCCTGTAAATATAGGTAATCCGCATGAATTCACCATTCTTGAATTGGCTAAAAAAATTATTAAACTTACCAACTCAAGATCAAAAATAATTTATGAACCCTTACCCGACGATGATCCTATTAAACGAAAACCAAATATCGAACTTGCACAAAAAATGCTAAATAATTGGGAGCCAAAAATACAATTGGTGGAAGGATTATTAAAAACTATTAACTATTTTGAGAAGAAAGTGAATTTATAAGAGGTAAGCTTAAATCCGCAGTATGGAAGGAAATTATGAAACTCGTTTCTCTCTCTTCTTTTTTTACTTTCTTCATTTTACTTTTTGCTTGCATCATTCAACTTTATTTAAAAAAATGTATACCGAATTAAAAAAAACGCGCGATTTCTTAATCAGTAAAGGTATTTGCGATCCATACATTGGTATTGTACTCGGAACCGGATTGGGTAAAATAACAGACGAAATAAAAGCGGAAATAGTAATTGACTATCCTGATATCCCAAATTTTCCAATCTCAACTGTGGAATCGCATCATGGTAAATTAATTTATGGCACACTTGCAGGCAAAAAAGTGCTTGCCATGCAAGGTCGTTTTCATTATTATGAAGGCTATAGCATGCAACAAATAAGCATGCCCATACAAATAATGAAAATGCTAGGGGTGCAATTTTTATTACTTTCTAATGCATCAGGGGCAATCAATTTGAATTTCAAAAAAGGGAGCTTAATGTTAATTGATGATCATATAAATTTACAGCCGGAAAATCCATTACGCGGCAAAAATATTGATGAATTGGGTATTCGATTTCCAGATATGAGTTGTCCATATTCAAAAAGTCTCAATAATAAATTAATTGAAATTGCCAAAACTGAAAATATTACACTAAATATAGGAGTATATGCCTCTGTAACTGGGCCAAACCTTGAAACACGAGCCGAGTATCGTTATTTAAAATTCATAGGCGCAGATGCAGTAGGAATGTCAACCGTACCAGAGGTGATTGTAGCTAATCAATTGAATTTACCTTGTGCTGCCGTTTCAGTATTAACGGATGAATGTGACCCAGACAATCTAAAACCATGTAACATTCAGGATATTATTAAAATTGCAAATTTGGCAGAAAATGACCTGATCCTTCTATTCAAATCTCTAATTAAACAACTTTAAAAATATAATTACACTAATAAATATAAATTAATTAGTGCTTAATAATAAACCGACACGAATACTAATAAAATGCATAATACCAATTATATTTTTCGATTCTGCATAATCGTAGACCACTTATATATTTACTGATTTTTAATGAAAGCAAATCTCGTATATATCAATGAAAGCAGGACACTGGCCATCTACTTTAGTATTTTTCAAAGAAATTTATCTTTGGTGTATGATTGTGCAGAATAAATTCCTTCTTTAATGAAAAATTAGCTGCATATACAAACAAAAAAGGTCCAGCGATTTGCTGAACCTTTTCTCTTGAATAAAATTTATTAGAACGCAAAACCAATAGAAATATCAAGAAGACGGAAACCTGGTGTACCAAGTTTAAGAACACCTTCTAAGAATTCTTTCCCTAATTCAAAAACGAAAGATTTTCCTTGAAAATCAATTCCCAATTATTCATTAGCCTTTTCAGCCCATAGGTCATAATCAGTTCCTGCTGGACCTTCAAATCTAGCTTTCAAATTACGCATTGACCATCCAAAACCAAACCATGCAACATCAATTGACACTCGTTTTTTAATTAGCCATTGTGAACCTATTGCAAGTCCAAACTGTGTTTGGCCTAAACTACCCGTTACATCAAAATCCTGTGAAGTGCCATTCATATCTAAAGATTGGATGAATTTTGTACTATATTTGTCTATTCTGCAATATGGAGCAAGATAAAAACCCCTTGGCGAACCTTTCATACCAGGATACAATCTAACCTCAGGCATAATTGACCATCCTTTTATTTTCTGACTTTGAAGATTTTCATTATCTCCAGCTATCTTTGATGGCATGCCTATACCAGGTAAATAACCAGCATTCACTACTACTGAGAGTTTATTTAATAAAGTTCTCTCATACTTTAAAACATAATTACCAAAAGCAATACCTGATCCGTGAAGACCAACAACATTTCTTTGAGCCTGAAGAATCGAAAAAGATATAACGCATAAAGCAATGAAAAGCATAATTTTTTTATTCATATAATTTGATTTATTGATTAGTCGCTAATATACCAGTCCGTCATACTTTGGCGTTACTGAGGGTTAATTTTGAGAAAAAAAACAATTATGAATTAACTGATTTTATCTCAAAGTTCACTACAGAAGAAAGTTGCAGGGAATATTTTAAAACAATTAGAATGCGGGAAGGAGTAACGTGCAAGAAATGTGGTAATAAAAAACATTATTGGCTTGCCTCAAAATGGTAGT
>JBBRXJ010000064.1:0-20561 GCA_038248505.1 Bacteroidales bacterium | reverse complement strand
GATTAAAATATATATCAATAGCATGAACGCTATCATTTTTGTAATTATTAAAAAGATAGGCAACCTTTGCATATTTGGCATCGCCCTTAAGACCATATCCAGCTTCGGCTGTACCATCATCATAGGCATAATAGTTTAAAAAGTTTTGCTGATATATAAGGGTGTCATTACTTTTTATAAAATCATCTTCATCGGTTTTTAGTATACCCATTAAGTGGAATATAGCGGATTCATTGCCACTATATTGAGCAGGAAAAAAATCATTTTCCAAATCAATCTGTACATTGTCTTTTTGCAATAAAGCTGGACTTTTTTCGCCTAAATCATAGGTATGTAATGAATCCATATCAACATCGCGTACCTTAAAATATCGATATGTAAAAAGACTTGTTAAATTGTAATTATTTTTATAATTAAGACGAAAACTTGACTTAAGAAGAGTGCTATAAGCAAACGTAAAATGATTATATGGCATACATTCAATATCTTTTAATATAGATGTTATAGGCTCAACAAATGCTACATCTTTACTATAAATATCTTTGTTATTTCGCCCACTTCCTAAATATACATAATCGATATGCCATGAATCAACATTAGATTTTTGAGCATCAGGAGCATCACTAGTGTTGAGGGAGATGTAGCTTTTAAATCGGAAGCGAAAATTACGTTGTAAGTATTTTATATTATTAATTGGGATTAAAACAGGTTTAAAATCGGCTAATTTACTTCCTGTAATACTCCACATCCAATGCCATTCGCTATCGTATGGTGAATAAAATTCAACTACAAGCGAATCATCCTCATCAGGATAGTCGCTTAAACCTTTTGGTTGATAGTAAAAACTAAGATAGATGCTATCAGCAGTAGTATATTGATGTTGCTTGATATCGTTTCTACTTATTTTAAGAACTCCATTCTTTATGCTTTTATATAAAAGACTATCACTAAAAAGACCAAAGCATGTATCACAATCTTTTATGTAATAAAATGCAAGTGCTGTGTTGTAAAAGTCGGCTTCTTTTATTTTGATATACGTGGTATCAGTAAGTTTTTTGAATAATGAATCTGCATTTTGATTTTTACCACTAAATGGATTATTAAAAATCAAGGAATGCCATGCTATGGCATAGGTATCTGTTGCTGTTTGTAAGTGGCAAATTGTTTTAAGATCAATTTTTCTGCTGGATAGGTAGTCACCAACAGAACTAATCGAACTTGCATGTGCATAGATATTGCCTGTTGAATCGAAAGCGTCGAGTGTTACAACGCCAATAGAAGGTGGATTTAAGGCATAATTTGTATTTACATAAGCGGCATGATCGGTCCAGATTTTTGAACTCGGATATTGGCTGCGATAGGAAAAGTCATCAATTATTGGTAAACTCAATATGTTTGTATCGCTGGTTGTACTCTTTAATTTTAAAGAGTTACTAGCGTTTTGTAGTAAAGGCGAATCAAATAATCCACTCAATACTTCTTGTGTATATGAATGTACACAAGAGAATAGTAAAATAAAAAATAGGCTTATCTTAATTTTCATTTATCTAGGGGCTAATGTATCGTTTAAAACTTTAGCGAGCTTAACAGAGTCAATGGTTAACCATACATCAACCGATGACCCTAGTGGTATAAAAGTGAATTTGTTATTAGCTGGTTTCTGCTTCCATATAATAGCACTTACAGAATCTTTATAGTCTTTTACGGAGCGGTCAAATATTACAGATCCTAAATTTAAATACGACTGAAGTAAGAGATTATTGGCATTGCGCGTTGTTAAGCCGAGTAATATAGGTGGTATTGTATTTCGTGTACTGTAACCATCGCCGAGAATAAGATCAATGGCTGTGCCTTTATTAATCATACTGCCTTTTTCAATGCTTTTCCCTAAATAACGTTGTTGTAATACATTGTTAATGGCAATATCTGGCACGTAGGTTATTTTGCCTATTCTTAGCCCTTGTGTTTCAATAACTGCTTTAGCCTGACGTAATGATACGCCAACTATATAAGGCATAGCTACTTTTTCAGGATTGAATGCATTCATGGTAATGAAAATCCTTCGATATCGTTTTACTTTAAAACCAGGAATTGGATGCTGATCAATAACAGTGCCCTTTCTGGCAAATTGTTGAAATACGCTGTCTGAAATTTCAATCTGAAGTTTTTTCTTTTTGGCAAGTAATTGGGCTTCTTCAATACTAAGACCATAAAAGTTTGGAACTGCTAAAGATCTATTATGTGATGTATATAATCTTAAAAAAAGATTGGTGCCGTTTATGATAATAAAAAGAACTAGAATTGCTAATAGCAAGTTCTTAAGAAATTCGGCTGTAATAATAAATTTCAGCAAGTTACGCATGCGATCTCTGATTGTTTTAGGCAAAATTAGCAAAACTGTTCTATAAACGGTAGTTGCGAAGAATAATTATATACACATACCGTTTTTTTTTAACTCATCACTTCCGCGGTGCATCACTAATCATTCTTTCCTCAACGCCCCAAAAAGCACTTCCATCGGATGCAGAGCTATTACTCCCGTTACATCTTTTATCTGATGGCGGCAACTCGTTCCGGGTGCTACAATAATGGTTTCTGCTGATGCCTTACGAACGGCAGGAAATAAAACTAATTCGCCAATATTCATAGAGACTTCATAATGTTCTTTCTCAAAACCGAATGAGCCGGCCATGCCACAACAGCCTGAGGGTATCTCATTTACACTATAATTTATGGGTAGAGCCAAAATAGCTTTAGTATAGTTTGTTGAGGAAATGGCTTTTTGTTGACAATGCCCGTGTAACAATACATCACGCTTTTCGTTTGTAAATTGGTCTTTGTTTATATTTCCTTTCTCGGCTTCACGAGCAATAAATTCATCAACCATCATTACATTTTTTGCCAATTTTGCTGCATCGGCACGTAGGTGAGACGATACTAGTTCTGGATACTCGTCTCTAAAAGCCAGTATTGCAGATGGTTCTATGCCTAATAAGGGTTGATCGGCTGTAATGACTCCGCTCAATTGTTCAATATTTCTATCGGCTATTTTGCGTGCTTGGCGAATTAATCCTTTTGAAAGGAAGGTACGACCGCTCATTCCATGTTTTGGAATAATTACCTTATAGCCTAATTTATTTAATAGTTGTATTGTTTTTATTCCAATTGCGGTATCATTATAATTGGTAAACTCATCATTAAATAAATAAACACTGCCTTTGCTGCCTTTTTGCATTTCGGTGGCGTAATTTCGGATATATTTATTCAGCGTAGTTTGGTACAGTAATGGCATTTCGCGATGAGGTGAAAAACCAAGTAAAGGAAAGCCTAGCTTTCTTGTAACACTATTTGACATTAAGAAATTGGTAAACCAAGGCCATAAACTACCTAGTTTATTAATAGTGGTAATATTAGCTATAATGCTTGCTCTAATAGGTACGCCATTGGCATCGTAATAATGTTGCAAAAATTCAGCTTTGAGCTTAGCAACATCAACGTTGGATGGACATTCTGATTTACAGGCTTTACATGAGATACAGAGATCAAGTATTTGATATATTTCCTTATGATCGAATGGATTCTTTTTTGAAGAAAATGTTAAATATTCTCTCAGCACATTCGCTCTGGCTCGTGTTACGTGGTTTTCGTCGCGGGTGGCCATGTAACTTGGACACATTGTGCCCCCAATAATATGTGATTTACGACAGTCACCCGACCCATTGCATTGCTCGGCTGCGCGAAGTATACCGTGAGTTTTACTGAAATCAAAGATCGTATCAATTTCGCGATCTTTTACCCCCGATTTATATCGTAAACTACTAGTCATAGGAGGCGTATCGGTTATTTTGCCAGCATTAAAGATATGTAGTGGATCCCAAGTTTCTTTTATCTTTTTTAATAGTAAATAATTTTTGGCACCTACCATGAGAGGTATAAACTCACCACGTAAGCGTCCATCGCCATGTTCGCCGCTAAGCGAGCCTTTGTATTTTTTAACGAGCTTGGCTGTTTCGAGCGCAACTGTATGAAAGAGTTCTACTTCGTTGGACTTCTTTAAATCAATGATGGGGCGTAAGTGTAACTCGCCAGTAGCAATGTGTGCATGATACACACATTTTAAACCAAGAGAATCAAGCATGGTATTAAACTCGGCAATATAGGCGGGCAGCAATTCTGGTAATACGGAGGTGTCTTCTATTACAGAAACTGGTTTGGCATCGCCTGGCATATTTGATAATACCCCTAATCCGGCTTTTCGTAAATCCCAAACTTTTTTAATATCGGCTCCAAATACGGTAGGGAAGTGATAGGCTAAATTAGCAGCTCGCATCTCTTTCTCAATATTGGCAGCTATTGACAGTACTTCTTCTTTGGTATTTTTGGCAAATTCAATAATTAACAAAGCACCTGGATCGCCTTCAACAAAAAAACGGTTTTTACGTTGCTCAATATTGTCTTTAGTAAGTTGTAGAATGGTATTATCCATAAGCTCTATGGCTTCTGGTTTGTATTTTAATGCAAGCAAATTGGCTTTTAATGAATCCTCAATAGTCTTACAATGTACACATAACAAGCCTTTTATTGGAGCGGGTAGGGGCAGTAGGTTTAATTTTATTTCAGTAATAAATGCTAAAGTCCCTTCGGAACCAGCTATGAGCTTACAAAAATTAAATTTGCCTTTGCCTTTGGTGAATGGCTCTGACTCCAGTAAAATGTCAATAGCATAACCAGTATTGCGCCGCTCAAGGCGGGGATCAGGATACTCGCGTCGTATTTCTTCTTGAACTTCCGATGCTGAGAGTATGGTCTTTATTTGTGAGTATAAACGTCCTTCTAGCGAATCAATCGTACATTTATTCTCAAACGTTTCGTTATCTATCTCTTTAAAAACCACTTCTGTTCCATCACTCAGCAATGCTTTCACTTCCAAAGTATGATCACGTGTACTTCCATAAACGAGCGAATGTAGGCCACATGCATTATTGCCAACCATACCTCCAATCATACAACGATTTGCTGTTGAGGTCTCAGGGCCAAAAAGCAAGCCATGAGGCTTAAGAAACAGATTTAACTCATCTAAGTTTACACCTGGCTCAACGCGTACCCAGCGCTCTTCCTTGTTAAACTCAATGATGCGTGTCATGTACTTTGATATGTCTGCTACAATGCCATTACCTACTACTTGGCCAGCAAGTGATGTGCCTGCAGCACGAGGTATAATTGGTATTTTATAGTCTCGGGCAAATGCTATCAGTTGCTTAATATCATTGGTATTAGCCGGACGGCAAACCGCAACAGGGAATTCGCGATAGGCTGATCCATCGGTCGCGTATATTGTTCGCGTTAATTGATCTGTATAAATATCGCCAGTAAATGATTTTTCTAAATCTTTAAATGCTTTGTTAATAGTACTCATTATTAAATATTTTGATTGTAAAAATAATCGTTTTAATTCTTCATACACATGGTTTCTATAATATTTATTGAGATATTAATCTAAAGCTGAAACATTCATAAATTCCTTTTTCATTGACATTGAACTAGAATTCAGTTAAGTATGAAAAATAACTATTCTACCAATAATATTTTCCTGCTCATCACTTCGCGGCGGCTAATAAATTTCGCTAAAAAATACTATTTTTACACAAAAAAAATATGCAATCAATTCTTTTTAATGCGATCATTATTATACTAATAGCTGAATTCGCTCTTTCTCGTTTTCTTGATTATCTGAATGCAAGCAATCGAAAACAAACGCTTCCTGATGTTTTAAAAGGAATATATGATGAAGAAAAGTATTTAAAATCACAAGCATACGATCGTATCAATACACGCTTTTCTGCAATTACTTCTATTTTTAATTTAGTGCTTATTCTAATTGTCCTTTTTGCAGGTGTTTTCGGTATTTTGGATAATCATTTAAGAGCTTATACTCTTAACCCAATACTTCTTGCTCTTGGTTTTTTTGGTGTCATTTTCATTGTTTCTGATATAATTAATACACCATTTTCTATTTACGATACTTTTGTAATTGAAGAACTATACGGCTTTAATAAAACTACAGTTAAAACCTTTATTGCAGACAAATTAAAAGGATGGTTACTTGCTGCATTAATAGGCAGTTTGCTAATATCTTTAATTGTACTGTTTTACATGAAAACAGGTGTTTACTTTTGGATTTGGGCATGGTCTCTAATTTCAGCCTTTATGATATTTATGGCGATGTTTTATTCAAGTCTTATTGTACCCTTGTTTAACAAGCAAAACCCATTAGAAGACGGGGAATTAAAAATTGCAATAAGCGAGTTTGCTACAAAAGCTGGCTTTAAACTCGACAATGTGTTTGTTATTGATGGTTCCAAGCGATCATCAAAAGCGAATGCCTATTTTAGTGGATTGGGGGCAAAGAAGCGTATTGTGCTTTATGATACATTAATAAAAGATTTGAGTACCGATGAAATAGTTGCTGTTTTGGCACATGAAATAGGTCATTACCGCAAAAAGCATGTATTAACGAGCATTCTATTAGGAGTATTGCAAATAGGTTTCAGTCTTTTTGTCTTATCTCTTTTTATGAATAAGCCTGAATTTAGTACTGTTTTAGGGGCCGGTCAGAAATCCTTTCATATGAGTTTAATTACTTTTGGCTTATTTTTCACACCCGTAAATTTAGTAACGGGGCTCTTAATGAATCTACTATCACGCAAAAATGAATACCAAGCCGATGCCTTTGCAAATTCTTATGGATTAGGAGAGCATTTGATTAGTGGCTTAAAGAAATTGTCGTCGAACAACCTAAGTAATCTGATGCCACATAAAGTATATGTATTCTTCCATTATTCGCATCCAACACTATTACAACGAATTGAACGAATACGAATGCCTATATAATTCCTTTAGGCATTCGTATTCGCAGATGATTTCTTCTTTCTTCTTCTTTAATTTCTCTTGTACATTGCTTGAACTTAATTTCTAATTTATATTTTTGCAATTGATTTTGATTGAGGTTGGAAGATTAAAGATGGGAGCAACCATCTTCAATCTACCATCTTCCATAAAGTTAATAACGCCTTCTTAGCTCAGCGGTAGAGCAGCTCACTCGTAATGAGCAGGTCGTGGGTTCAATTCCCATGGAAGGCTCTATCTTCTTTTTATGCGGAAATAGCTCAGTTGGTAGAGCATCAGCTTCCCAAGCTGAGGGTCGCGAGTTCGAGTCTCGTTTTCCGCTCACAATCATCATTTATTAAAGCAACTATTTACCCCTGAGAGCTCTATGGGCACATAAAGTAGATGAGAGGGCGATATGTTGATTTTGACGTGATGATGAAGAAAACCACTAAGGTCACAAAGGTCGACGCAGCGACACTGAGGGCACTAAGATAAAGTAGGTGGCTGAGGTCTCAATTGAGTAATAACATTCCATCTATTTTCCTATTTAGGCATCATCTGTCTCTAGTCCCTATTTTTGTTTATCTTCACATAAAACAAAAAAGATGCAATTCACAACACTTGGTACTACCTATATTAAAGTTTCCAAACTCTGCCTAGGCACCATGACCTTTGGCGAACAAAATACACAAGACGAGGCCTTTGAGCAGTTGGACTACGCCATTTCGCAAGGTATTAACTTCATTGATACTGCGGAGATGTACCCCGTTTTAGCCAATGAAAAAACTTACGGCAGAACTGAAGAGATTATTGGAAATTGGATTCAGCAACGTAAAAATAGAGATCAGTTTGTGCTTGCTTCAAAGATAATTGGCCCTGGAGCTGATTTTCACTATATTCGCGGTGGTCCTCGTTTTACCCCAAACCAACTAACGAGTGCGTTAGAGGCAAGTCTCAAACGTTTAAAAACCGATTACATCGATACCTATCAATTGCATTGGCCTGAGAGAAAAACCAATTATTTCAGACAGCTTGGTTATAAACACGATGTAAATGAAATGTGGAATGATAATTTTGAAGAAATACTAATCACCCTACAAAGCTTTATACAGCAAGGGAAAATAAGACATATAGGTATTTCAAATGAAACGCCCTATGGAATAATGAGCTATTTAAAATATGCTGAATTAAAAGGATTGCCAAGAGTAGTTAGTATACAAAATCCGTATAATTTACTCAATCGTTCTTTTGAAATTGGCTTGGCCGAAATAGCAATTCGCGAAAAAATTGGATTAATGGCTTATTCTCCCTTAGCATTTGGAACATTAACAGGCAAATATTTTCAGAAATCTGATAAAAAAGCACGCTTAAATTTGTTTCCCGTTTTTCAGCGATACAGCAATGATTACTCACAAATTGCGTGCAAAAAATATGTTATGCTTGCCGACGATTATGGAATTTCAGCTGCAAAAATGGCTTTAGCATTTATTAACAGGCAAGCATTTCTCACAGCAAATATAATTGGGGCAACAAATATGACTCAATTACGTGAGAATATTGATAGTATTAACGTTCAGCTTAGTGATGATGTTTTGCAAAAAATAGAAGCAATTCATCTATCACATCCCAATCCTGCACCATAATTTTTTTTATTGTTTTATGCCACCATGCTTGAATGGGAGTTCTGGTTTTCTGATTTTTTTTAAATATTGATGTATATTTAAAACCTATATGGTATGTCTATTCAGAGATTACCATTTGCTCCGTTGTACAAAAAAAGATTTCAATTGAAGATGAAAAATACAGATTAGCATTTGCAAATTATGATGTTTTTTAGGGCGTTTATATTGATTTTAATTTCATTTTTTAAAATTTTGTGTTTTATTCGCTAATTTACAATTTCTTCATCATATAAAAACCAAATATGGAACATTCTATTTTAGAGGATATTGTTGTCATTTTTGCACTTTCTACTTTTGTGAATTTTATATTTACAAAAATTAAGGTACCCACCATTATCGGATATTTAATTACAGGTATTATAGCCGGTCCGTATTGTTTGGGGATTATTAAGGCTCCACAGAGTATTGAATTAATGGCCGAAATGGGAATTATTTTACTCATGTTCTCTATTGGACTTGAATTTTCGCTAAAACATCTTTTTAAAATTCGTCGCATAGTTTTTTTGGGTGGTTTCATCCAACTCATCTTAACCGCATCAATAACCATGTTTATTGCACGGTTTTACAACTTAAATTGGTCCAGCTCGCTTTTTGTAGGCTTTATTACCGCACTCAGCAGTACCGCTGTAGTTCTTAAAGTTTTACAAGATCGCTCTGAAATAACTTCTAACTATGGCCGAACCGTTATTGGAATACTCATTTTCCAAGATATTATTCTTATCCCACTTTTATTGTTTACACCTATTTTAGGTGGAAATGTTGAGGGTTTAGGATTACAATTTTTTTGGCTTGGCATAAAGTCTGTTGTAATAATTGCCATTGTATATGTTGGCAACAAATGGGTTATGCCATGGTTTTTGCATGTAATTGCAATCACAAAAAATCATGAGTTATTCTTAATGGTTATCCTTTTAATTTGTTTATCTGTTGCTCTGCTTACCAATAAAATTGGAATGTCGTTCGCTTTCGGTGCCTTTTTGGCTGGACTAATGATTTCTGAGTCGGAGTATAGTCACAATGCTTTTGGAAATTTAATACCTTTTAAAGATACCTTTTCAAGCTTCTTTTTTGTATCCATCGGGATGTTATTAAATTTAAATTTCGTGGTTGATAATTTTCAACTTGTTTTTACTACTGTTTTAGTTGTAATTGTTGTGAAAACTACTATTGCTGGGGGTACTGCTTTTATTATGGGACACACCTTTAGAGGTACGGTAATGGCTGGATTGGCACTCAGTCAAGTAGGTGAATTTTCTTTTATACTCTCAAAATTAGGCTTCAACTATAAAATTTTGTCTGAGTTCTATTATCAGTTATTTTTAGCCGTAGCAATCACTACAATGGCTTTAACTCCATTTCTTATTCAATGGGGACGATCATTAGCAACAATTTTACTAAAACTACCTTTGCCTAAATTAATGGTAGATGGGATGTTTCCTTTACATCAGCCTCCAATAGAGCAGCTAAATAAACACGTTGTAATTATAGGGAAAGACCCCCGAGCATTAAATTTAGCATTCATGACAAAGTATATAAATCTACCCTATATATCCATAGTTTTTGATCCAGCAACGGTTCGTAGTATGCAAATTAAAGGGCAGTCGGTATTGTATGGCGATGCAACGAATGAGCCTGTACTACATAAAGCTCATATAGAAACAGCGGAAGTGATAGTCATTTCAGTAGGAAACAAAATTATTTCGATGAATATTACTGAAAAAGTTCGAAATCTTAATAAACATGCGCATATAATCGTTCGTACCAAAGAGATTAACGATATTGAATTCCTTTATAAAGCAGGTGCCAACCAGGTTATTCCCGAAGAGTTTGAAACATCTATTGATTTATTTGAGCGAATGCTAACTAAATTACTAATACCACGCGATAAGTTAAATAAGGCCATTGCAAAAATTAGAGATGACAACTATGGTATTTTTAGACAAAAGGCAGATAAACAGCGATTTAATCTCTTAAAAGAAATCCCAGATCTCGAAACTTGGGCAATTAAAGTTGAGGCCAATTCAAATATTATTGGAAAAACACGCAATGAATTGAAATTTAGAGAACGATTTGGTGTTACTTTAGTTGCAGTGAAGCGTAACAACAATATTTATGAGCATCCAGAAGCTACCTTAATTTTCGCAAAAGACGATATTGCCTACTTTTTAGGCAAAACAGAAAAAACCGTTTTGGTTAATGAACTCTTTGTTAAAAATGAAAACGAGGATGATAACTTATGAAGTAAATAAGTTAATGAGTTTGTATGATGGTATATTCGTATGAAAAATTGGGTGTTTGGAAGAAATTCAGATTGTTGGATAAAGTGTTATTATTGCTATAAATATTGATTTACCTAATACAAAAATTAATCTATTAAATTCATTAAATAGTGTATGTCATTCTTAACTCTGATTACTCAACGCCAAAGCGTCCGGAAATATTCTGAACGACCGGTCGAAAAAGAAAAACTGCTGCAATGTATAGAGGCACTTCGTCTGTCTCCATCGGCATGCAATTCACAACCATGGATCGTTATTGCCGTGGATGATCCGGGAACTGTTTCGCAGATGTCGACATGTGCATCGGATATAGTAATGAATAAATTTGCACTTCAAGCCAAAGCTTGGGTGGTACTTGTGATTGAACCGCCCAATTTCACTAGCTGGATTGGCGGGAAGTTAAAAGACCGTAATTTTCCACTAATGGATATCGGTATTGCTGCAAATATTTTTTGCATGCAAGCTACTGAACTCGGCTTGGGTACTTGTATGATTGGCTGGTTTAATGAAAGAAAGGTGAAAGAGCATTTAAAAATACCCAAAAGAAAACGAATTGCATTATTGATTGCTGTTGGTTATTCGGCTGATGGGTATAAGCTGCGTAGCAAAATCAGAAAAAGTATGAATGAAATGTGCCATTGGAATAAATACTAAATAGGATTGAGTATTTTTATGGTCTATAGAAATTGAATATAATTTACGAATAACATTCTTTTCCCTTTTAGCTACTCTAATCAAAACTAAAATTGAAGAAGCAGGAAGAATGCTCAACGCCCTTCACAAATCAACCCATCAAATTCGCCGCAGCGGATAACCCCATAAACTCATCAACTCATTTTATGAAGCCTCTATATACCATAATCCTTCTCACACTCTCCAATACATTTATGACCTTTGCTTGGTACGGACATTTAAAGTCTGGTGATATGAAATGGTCACAAAATCTAGGAATTATTGGAATTATATTACTAAGCTGGGGTATTGCTTTTTTTGAGTATATGCTTCAGGTACCAGCAAACCGCATTGGTTATAGTGAGTATGGCGGACCCTTTTCGCTGGTTCAGCTTAAAGTCATTCAAGAAGTTATAAACTTAACTGTTTTCAGTGTTTTTGTAATTGTTCTATTTAAAAACGAACAAATACGATGGAATCATTTAGTGGGTTTTGGCTTTTTAGTTCTTGCGGTTTATTTTATGTTTCGAAAATCATAAATCACAATTATCATTATATTAGCACTTTAAAAAATATTTCAACTAAGTAAATAATAAATCACTAAATATGTATATATTTGCATACGTTAATATAAAAACAATTATGAAAAACATTAGTAAATTAGTAGTAGGGGCTATGTTGGTAGCCATAAGTTGCAGTGCGGGCAACACTGAGAATGCCGTTGTGCCTGCTGAAACACAGCAAACACAAGCAACAATTCAACACATGACTCGTGTATTATTCCTTCAAAAAGTTTTTAATTATGAAAAAAGTAAAGAATGGCAATTTTTGGGTAAACGTCCAATGGTAATTGATTTTTATGCAACATGGTGTGGTCCATGTCGAGTAATGTCACCTATTGTTGATGAAGCCTTTAAAAAGTATGCGGGTAAAGTCGATATTTATAAAATTGATATTGACAAAGAGAAACAATTAGCTGGTGAATTAGGAATTCAAAGTATTCCAACTTTCCTATTTATACCAATGAATGGTCAGCCACAGTCGGCTATGGGAGCTATATCAAAGGAACAATTCTTTGCAAACATTGATAAACTTATTACAAAATAGTTATACCATGAAAAACATTTTTAAAGCTCTACTAAAGCCAAAGTTTTTAATCTATACAGGAATCGGTATAATTGGCGGCTTTGCCTATTATTATTTTATTGGATGTTCTTCTGGTACGTGTCCTATAACATCAAATCCAATAACAATGACTTTTTACGGCGGTTTAATGGGTGCTGTTCTTGGTTTCGATATGTCTAAACCTAAAAATGCCAACCAGACTGAAGCAAGCATTCAAGAATAATATTATTTTACTGTATAACTCAGTTAAAGCAATTTAAAATCAGATAAATGGAAACCAAACAAATTGAAATACGTTACGACAAACTTGCAGAGGACACATGTTGTCTTTCATGCGGTGGAGCAGTAAATCATGCCTTACCACAATTGGGTGAAGTTTGTGTTGATTTGGGTAGCGGACGTGGAACAGATGCCATTAGAATGGCTGATACCGTTGGTGAAAATGGCTACGTTTATGGTATTGATATTTCTGAATCAATGATTAAGAAAGCAAAATTACAAGCTGAAAAGTTAGAGATTAAGAATGTGAGTTTTATTCGTTCTGAGCTTGAAAGCATTAATCTTACTGGTAATCTTGCAGATGTTATTATCTCAAATTGTGTGTTAAATCACGTTTCAGATAAACAGGCGGTATGGAATGAAATATACCGAATACTCAAAGATAAGGGCAGATTTGTGGTGAGCGATATATATGCTACCGCGCCCGTTCCTGCTGAATATAAAAATGATGCTGCAGCAGTAGCTGAGTGCTGGGCTGGGGCGTCTGTTCGCAATGAGTACCTTAACACCATTGCCAAAGCTGGCTTTACTAATATTGAAATTCTTGAAGAAAGCGTTCCATACGATAAAGGTAAAATTCAAGTTTGTAGCTTTACTATTTCTGGTCTCAAAAAAGCTGCTAGCTGTGGTTGCGGATGCGGAACTTGTTAAATTGCCCACTCATCACTCCGCCGTGGCGGATCACTATTCCTTTGTTACTAACTACTAATCACAAATAAAATGAAATCGTTAATTAAAAAATCAATCGAAAAAAAAAATGTGAATGTGGCTCAGTGCTGTGCTAAGAATAGTCGCATTGTAGCTGGTTGTCATGACTAAACATTTCTAAAACATGCAGCATAAATCATTATTCTGCATGTTTTTTCTTTTCTATCGCTACTTTTATTTTTAAAATATCGTTCATGCAAGCCAGTAAGCACAATATAATCGGTCACCTAAAAGATAGCTCTTCATGGTTCATCGTTAATCCTTTATCAGGAAATGCCGATATCTTAGAAGCTGATATTGCCCAACAAATTATTAGTGGTAACTATAACAATACAGCTGAGTTAATTGAAAAAGGCTACTATGTCGATTCCATTGCCGAAGAAAAACTGTTTAAACATAAATACCTCGAATTTATTGATACACGCGATACCGACGAAGTACAATTGTTTTTTGTATCGACCTATGCGTGTAATTTTAAATGTTCCTATTGCTATCAGGATGGCTACAACAACACACCTGAAATGCCTTACAATAGTATCATTGATGCATTTATTAAATATATTTCAACTGCTTTTAAGGGACGTAAAAAATATGTTACACTCTTTGGTGGCGAACCATTATTACCTGGCACAAAGGTGCGCGAAAGCATATCGTATCTTATCTCTCAGCTAAATGCTATTTCATGCGATTTGGCGGTGGTAACAAATGGATATCACCTCAGCGAGTATGTTGATTTACTTAAAACTGCGAGTATCCGTGAGATTCAAGTAACCCTTGATGGTGTGGGTATTGCACACGATAAGCGCAGAATGCTCGCAAGTGGCGCATCGACTTTTGAAAAGGTTGTTGAGGGCATTGATAGGGCGCTGGAGTTAAACATTCCTATTAATCTGCGCATGGTGCTCGATCGCGAAAACATCGCTCAACTACCTGAATTGGCTCGCTTTGCCATCGCTAGAGGTTGGACAAACAATAGGCTCTTCAAAACACAACTTGGTCGTAATTATGAATTACACTTTTGCCAATCCGAAAACACTAAGTTATACGATCGCGTTTCAATGTATCAAGACATCTATCAACTCATAAAATTCCATCCCGAAATACTATCTTTTCATAGACCAGCCTTTTCGCTAGCCAAATTCCTTACTGAGGAAGGCGAATTGCCTTCTCCTTTGTTCGACTCCTGCCCGGGCTTTAAAACTGAATGGGCCTTCGATTATAGCGGCAATGTCTATTCCTGCACCGCCACCGTCGGAAAGCCTGGCGAATCGCTCGGAACCTATTATCCGCAAGTGGCGCTAAACAACGAGGCAATAGAGGAATGGCAAGAGCGCGATGTACTATCGATTGCCGCCTGTAAAACATGCAATCTGCAATTGGCTTGCGGTGGTGGCTGCGCATCAGTAGCCAAAAATAAATGTGGCAGCTTGCATTCACCCGATTGTCGTCCGGTTAAAGAATTACTCGAAATGGGATTATCTTTGTATTCAGAATAACAATAACTTAACAACAGCAATTATGACTATGTTTTTAGAAAGTAAAGTATCGCTTAGCTTCGACCAAGCACTCGAAAAAATAAGCAATAACATAACGCTGGCTGGATGGAAACTCCTTTATACACATGATTTACAGGCTATCATGCATAAAAACGGAATTGAAGTATCCGCTGTTAAAGTGCTTGAAATATGCAAACCAACGCTTTCGGCACAAATATTAACAAAGGATAACACGCGACAAGCCAGTGCCTTAATGCCTTGTCGTATCTCTATTTTTGAGCGAGAGGGGGGCTCAGTTTTCATTTCGCGTATGAATGTTCCGCTTATGCAAAGCATGCTTTCGCCCGATATTGCTGTTGTTATGAAACAGGCCTTTGAGGAAAGCGAAGAAATTATTAAAGATGTGATCACACAAAACAGTTAAAATAGCCGTCATGATTGAAATTAATGCTACCGATTACGACAAAACAATCCTTTCAGGAAAAGTTGTCGTTGATTTTTTTAGTACTGAATGTCCTCCCTGTGAGGCATTGGCTCCCAAACTCGATAGTTTGGCTGCGCTATATGGCAACGATATAAGGTTTGTAAAAGTATTTCGACAAGGCAATCGCGAACTGGCCGATAAGCTTGCTGTGAAAAGCTCTCCCACATTGCTTTTTTACGAAAATGGAAAAGAAGTGCAGTCGCGTGTAAGTGGAGGAATAAAAAAATCGGAAATCATTGAACGCCTGAATGGCATGATGGACGCTGAAAAGCTTAAAGCTATACAGGATAAAATAAAGCCATCTGTAACGGAATGCGATGTGCTAATTATTGGTGGAGGCCCTGCAGGACTTACAGCTGGACTGTATTTATGCCAAGCGAAGGTAAATACTATTATGATTGATACACAACTGCCCGGTGGTTACGTTGCAATCACGCATCAAGTGTCCAATTACCCTGGGTTTATTGACCCTCAGCCGGGGTATATGCTATCGCATAACATGTCGGAACAAACCAAACTTTGTGGTGTAGTGTTTAAAGTAGCAGTTGATGTTACCATGGTTGATTTGGTTAAAAAAGAAGTAGTTATAGATGAATACGAAACCATAAAAGCCAATAAAATAATCATTGGAACAGGCAGTTCACCAAACTATTTAAATGTACCAGGCGAAAAGGAATTAAAGGGCAAAGGCATTTCATATTGTGCTACCTGCGATGCAAAATATTATGTAGATAAAGATGTTATTGTAATAGGTGGTGGCAATAGTGCTGTGGAAGAGGCCGATTTTATTACCAAATTCGCAGCATCGGTAACCTTAGTACATCAGTTTGACAAACTACAAGCCAATGCACAGGCTCAAGAAAAGCTGCTTGCAAACCCCAAAGTAAAATTCCTATTTAGCCATGAAGTACGCGGCTTTTACAAAGAAGGAGATCGTTTAAAATTGGTTGTTGAAGATTTAAAAACCAAAACAAATAAAGACCTGATAACAGATGGCGCATTTGTATTTGTTGGCCTAAAACCCAATCTGGATATGTTCGACAGCAGTTTAAATAAAGACCAATGGGGCTACTTAATCACCGACGAAGACAAACGTACCAACCTCGAAGATATATATGCAATAGGTGACGTAACGAGTAAAAAATATCGCCAAATCACCACAGCAGTTGCTGATGGAACGATTGCGGCAATTGCTATTACAAGGGAGCTGAATAAATAATTACACTCATATCAAAAAACAAATGACCAATGGCGCGCGCATTATGCGCGTGCCTTAATTAACTAAAATATATATTAAGGCAATAGGAAAGGATTTACAATCGTAAGCAACCCTTCAACAACTTGGTTATGCTGCATATCTTCACTGTAAAGGGTCGTACAACCACAATCGAGAGCCGCAGCTATAATAAGAGAATCGTAATAAGAGAATTGACATTTTTGAGCAATCGTGCAGGCTTCTTTTATAATGTCTGCGGTATTGTTAAGGATAATAAAGTTCTCTGTAATCTCTTTCAATGAGTTTATAATATCCGACCAAGAAGATTTCAACTTTTTATTAAAAGCGCTTACAAACTCATTTAAAACCTGTGTGCTGATAAATATATTTGATTCTGCAGAATGATACACCAAAGGCAAAAACATCAACTTAACTACCAATAAAAAAATCGAATACAGCCACAAATACTGTAGGTACGGCGGCTTTATATTGCGAATATTTAAACTCATCGAAAAATCATAATTACGGCAGCTATAGCTACAACAACCGTAATAATATATCTATAAATACGCTCTGGAATATACCGTGCAATGCGGATTCCGGCAAATGCACCAATAAGAATAAACGGAACTAAAAACAGATTCAGACTCAATGAGTGAACGTTAATTGTCTTCCAAACCCACAACTGAAGTGGTAATTTGCTAAGGTTAATGATTAAATAATACCATGCCGCGGTGCCTATTATTACATTTTTTGGAATGCGCATGGTTAAAAGGTAAATGGACATGATTGGTCCCGATGCATTGCCTATCATTGTTGCAAAACCCGCCATTACACCAGTAAATCCTGCAAGCAATTTATTGTCGGGTACATTGGGGTCATCGGGCTGAAAGTCCTCCCAAACCATAATAATAAGGCCAATAAATATCATGGCAGCAATACAAATTCGAAACATGGAATCTGAAATGTCTTTACCAACCAAAGTCGCAATACCAATACCAATAAAGGCTGAGGGCAACAGCATCATCAAATGTTTCCAAGATGCAAAACGTCTATAGTAAGTTACCGCATAAACATCTGTAATAATGAGCATTGGCAGCAATACACCCGTTGATATGCGACCGCCGAAAATATTTGCAAGCACTGGTACTACAAGAATTCCGGTGCCAATAATGCCTGTTTTTGAAATTCCAATTAGTATTGCGGCAAAAACCAAAAATGCTACATTGCTAGGAGATAGGCTATAATAGGAGAGAATATCTGTAAAAATCATGGGATAGTTATTTCTGTGAAGTTAGTCAATATTGCCTATTCTCATAGGTTTAAGCCCGTATATACGCGTAGAATTGAATATTTTTATATCCAAATACTAGCAATTAAGTTATGAAATACTTATTTTTAACTTTCATACAATAACGATTTTTTATATAGATGATACTATTACAAAATATGAAACAGCTACTATTTATTGCAATCATAGGTATTGGGACCATACAAATGCTTAGCTCTCAAAACCTCGGTGATAATCACCAAAAGGTATACGACCTTATTAAAAAGAAGTATGTACGCGATTCTGTAGCTGATACAAAAAACGAAATCAGATGTTTTGCCGTTGCCGATAAACGCGAATACCGGGTGTATAAATTTACCGAAGCAGGAATTTGTGATACGATTGAGCAATATGCACCGCTTAACGCCATTGATTTTTACAAAAGTTCATTGGGAATGACCATGGCGCAATGCGGTAAAAATATTTGGTGCATTGATAATGAAAAAGTTCGCACACTGTCAATATTAACGACCACTACCGATAAATTAAAAATTGTAACATCGCAAAAAATTATGGGTTTTATAGCCGCACCCGCACCAGTTGAAATGCCAAAACCCAAGCCAGATACAGTTAAAGCTATTAGCACCATACCCGTTGCTGAAAAAGATACCGTAAAAACAAATATAACAAACCAAGCGCCTAAAGCGAAAGTAGCAACAATTAAAGCACCAGTAAAAGGTCAAAAGAAAAAATAATAGGAGAGGAGTTACTTATTCGGCACCACCAGTACCTATAAATTGATTATCCTTATCGGCAAAAAGCACATTAAAGGTCGTTAAACTACCGTAAATTCGAGTAATGTACTGCTGAAGATCTACTTTCTCATCATCGCTCATTTTTGCATTACTGTTAATTTTTTGTTCCATTACGCGAAGGCGATCGCGAAGCATCACAATCTTATGAAAGAAGGCGTCAATAGGAATTTCTTTATTCTGCATGCTTGTATTTGCTGGTTGTAGAATCATTTTACCGCCGCTCCATTTATTAGCTAAAGGTATATTTGAGGGTGTAATCCCAAAACGATCCAATACATATACAAACATTTTCTCAAGGGCTTCAATATCAATACTAGCTGAGCTTTCTTGTATTGCATCGCCTGATTGTTTAATTGAAAATTCCTTATTTGATTTTAATATTTCAACCTTACCACCTTTAGCGAAATAAACATCATAACTTACTGGATTTACTTTGGCAACAATGCCTTCACCGTATAAATCATGATCAATGATTGTGCCTTTTGTTAGATCCATTTTCTGTTTGTTAGTTTTTATTCATATCCCTAAGTATGTTCATTACTGCTTTTAATGTCCTATAACTTTAAATAAAAGCGTTATCAAAAAACCCACAAGCGTAGATAATCCAGTTACGGTACCACCAATATGGAATGCTTCAGGGAGCATTGTTTCGGCAATCATAGTTAACATTGCACCAGCAGCCATACCGTCAACTAATGCAAACCAAAAAGGAGACACGTTGGTGAAAAATACATTGCCGAAATAAGCGCCTACACCTGTTACAATCATAATAGACATCCACATCCAAAAAATCTTGGTACGCGACATATTTTGTTTTAACATACCAACAGAACTCGAAAGAGCTTCCGGAAAATTAGATAGAAATAAACCGCCTAGTAAAGACAAACTCATGGTTGCATGAGTTTGTAAATTAGATCCTATAACAAAAGATTCAGGAATACCATCGAGCATAATACCCATCCATATAGCAATAGCAACGGTGCCTGCCGCATTATGCGTGCTAGCTTCTTGACGAATTTCACTTTCTTTTGGTACGTTATTTTTTTCGTCAATAAGATCTGAAACTTCTTCTTACCATTTTTCGATATGATCAGCTTCACTAGAGTCTTTGCTAATGATTATCTCGAGTTTATTATCAATCAGATGTTTAATCTCTGTAGCGAGCTTTGGCGAAACGTTTATCAGTTCATCAAACTTGTGTTTTCTCAATATCCATGCATGTAAATCACTATTGGCCGTAATCGTTTCTTTATGATTACTACCCGTTAACAGTTCGCGTTCTCCATAGCTATCATTTTCCTTTAATAAACCCATTTGCTTACCACTTGCTTCATCAGTAATAGTGGCGGTACCATCTTCAATTACAAAATGTTAAGTTTCACAAGGTTGTTTATGACAACTTGTTTGATTAATATATTTTAAAGATAAAACTTTTTTTTTAAATTCATCAGGTTTTTGTGAAAATAGTTCGGGTTTAATTTCGAACCATTTTTCGATAGCTTGAAAAGGTGTTTTCACATTAAGTTCTTTTCTTAAACCTCCGTGTCTTCGGTAGAGAATATAATACATCAAAAACTCAATTAAGCCTTTTTGCATTTCATCCTTATTATTGTATTCAGTTCTTTTAATCGTATTGTTTTTAATGGT
>JBBRXJ010000063.1:0-21468 GCA_038248505.1 Bacteroidales bacterium | reverse complement strand
GTTCTGAAGTCACATTTTTTGCATTTAAATTGCCCTCGTTTTTGCAGCCAATAATGTTTCTTGCATCCACATTTTTTGCATTTCACACCGTTTTTAATTCTTACATCTCTAAAGTGCTATCTACATGAAAGTTCATCAGGAAATCGCTGAGAAAAATTTAATATATTCATATCTTTTTTTTCTTGCGAAACTATCTGATTGATACGTCAAAACGTGTCGGAGGTGTATGATAATGCAGAATCAATTAAAACTTTACCTAATAGCCTTGATTTTACATACAAAGCAAAATACTTTTAAAAAAATCTGATTCTACATTATCATACACCAACGTCATACTTAAGCTTAGTAATCTGATATTTTCACTAGATTTTAAATAAATGAAAAGCCCGTTAGGGCTTATATTTCGGCATAAAGATATAATATAAAAACAATGAGAATCCCGAATGGAACGAAACATCTATTTACCGAAATAACGTCCCTAGCAAGACGAAAATGCCCGACAATATAGGGTAAAACAATAGGTGTACAGTTATGCAGAATCGAAAAAAATACCTACATTTGATTAAAGTCATATTCAATGAATGTTTTAGCACACATATTCCTTTCTGGTGAAAACGATCTAATTAAGATTGGTAATTTTATTGGCGACTCTGTTAAAGGACATGATTATGATAAGTACCAAACAGATATTCGTAAAGGTATTCTAACACATCGAAGTATTGATTCTTATACGGATGATCATCCCGTAGTTAGGCGCTCTAAACAATTGATGTATCCTGATTATAACCGTTATTCAGGTATTATAATTGATATCGTTTATGATCATTATTTATCTCTTGCATGGACGAAGTATTCAAATATTCCACTTCGAAAATACATTGACAGTATTTATGAAATACTATTAAAAAACCTCGACAAACTACCTCCAAACACACACGATTTTTGCCGGCGCTTTGTTAGCAATGATTGGATATCGTATTATAGCAGCATTGAAGGAATAGGATACATACTTGATCGCTTTTCATCTTTCACCAACATGCCTATAAACCTATCGGGAGCCACCTCTGTTTTAACAGAACATTTTGATGCGTTCAGCAAAGATTTTGATGAGTTTTTTCCTCAATTAATGACGCACATTAGCCAGAAACACGATATTATTTACACCAAACCCTAAGCCAATACATCTAATCGTTGTGCATCAATAGTTATCAGTATAAATAATAAAATGGTAAACGCCCACAAGGATGATCCTCCGTAACTAAAGAATGGAAGCGGAATTCCAATTACCGGAAATAATCCAATAGTCATTCCAATATTTATTGCAATATGAAAGAAAATAATTGCCACGGCACCATAACCATATATTCGAGCAAAAGCTAATCGTTGTCGCTCAGCAAGCATAAGCATACGAAGAACAAGAGCGGTGAATAATATTACCAAAATAAAAGTTCCCACAAAACCCCACTCCTCCCCTACAGTACAAAAAATAAAATCAGTAGTTTGTTCTGGAACAAAATCGTATTTAGTTTGTGTTCCTTGCAAAAAACCCTTCCCAAAAAAACCGCCTGAACCAATGGCTATCTTCGATTGATTCACATTATATCCAACTCCTAACGGATCAGAATCTATTCCAAGCATAATATTCACCCGCTGCCTCTGATGCTCTTTCATTACATTGTGAAAAACAAAATCAACCGATCGTGTAAATGCCACCGATGAAAAGAAAAGTATAATTATTACTGCCAGATAAGGCATCTTTTGTTTATACGAAACAAAAATAAACATTGCTCCTACAATCAAAAGAAATCCAAGAACAATAAAATATGACGAGAAATTTAAACGCAAAAAATGATTTATCAAATAAATTAAACCAGTCACAACCGAAATAATAGCAGCTACAGGTAAAAGAGCTTTGTGGTTTTTAAATAAAATAATATATGAAATAAAAGAAGCAATGATTAGTGCAACTAGCATTAAATCTGGACTAAGCACTAGTGTTAAAATAAATAATATTGGCAAAAGAAAGAACAATACCAAAATAATACGAGGAGCACCTTCCCTATATAAAATAAGCATAAAACTAGCGTAAACCATAGCTGATCCGGCATCTGGTTGCGCAATAATCATTAAAGGAGGCAAAGCAATTAGCATTAATGCAATAGCTAAATGCTTAAAACTTTTTATGTTAATATTATAGCTCGAAATAAATTTTGAAACAGCTAAAACCGTAGCAAACTTGCTAAACTCTGAAGGTTGTATTCGTAAATCGCCAATGGTAAACCATGATCGAGCACCATGCACATCAGTACCAAAAATGAGTACTGCTAATAAAAAGAGAATCATCAATAAATAAATGACATAGGCAAAATAATTATAAAAGCGAATATCAATTACTACAACAGCATAAGCTAAAACAATGGCAGCAAAAATCCATAACACCTGTTTACCATATCGCTGCGACATATCAAAAATACTACTGTGCTCTTCATTATATACTGCTGCGTAAATATTTATCCAGCCAAGTATAATTAGTGCAAAATAAATTCCCACAGTTATCCAATCCAATTTTGCAAATATATTCGATTGTCTGTTCATTTCTTCTTTTTTTTATGGTCAAATCGAATCACATAATCTTCAAGCCAGCCTCGTGCTGTTGTATCAGTAAAATGCTTTTCCATCATTAAGCTAGCAATTGGAGCAGCCCAGGAGGCTCCGTACCCAGCATTCTCAACATACACTGCAAAAGCTATCACAGGATTATCCTTTGGTGCAAAACATATAAAAATTGAATGATCTTCACCATGAGGATTCTCTGCCGTTCCGGTCTTACCACATACAACAATATCTTTTAATTTTGCAACACTTGCTGTAGCACCCTCAGCAAAAGTTTTATTAACCGCTAATTCCATACCTTCAACCACTAAATCAAAGTTTGATTTATCTATTTTTATAGTATGCCTATCCGAATATGAATTTGCAATAGCATCTGGCCCCTTAATATCTTTAACTACATGTGGCGTATAAAAAAATCCTCTATTGGCAATTGCTGAAACATAATTAGCCATTTGAATAGGCGTAATACCGAGTTCTCCTTGACCAATAGCTAGTGAAATAATAGTTAGTGATGACCAATGTTTTTTTCCATATATCTTATTAAAATAATTTGAGCTTGCCACTATTCCATTTAACTCATTCGGCAAATCAACACCTAATTTTTTTCCAAAGCCGAACTGTAAAACATAGTTACGCCAGTCTGTATATGGCTCCTCAATATCGTTTGAGTTAGGACTCGTTAATATTTTACGAAACACATTACAATAGTATGAATTGCATGAACACATAATAGAATGTGTTAAATCTAATGGGTGTGGATGATCATGGCATGCAACAAATATAGGGCCTGCGCCATAACCATAATTACAATTATAACGGGTATCGCGAGTTAACTGATTCTTTTGCAGTCCTACAAGCGCATTCAATAATTTAAAAGTTGAGCCGGGAGGATATTTTGCCATCAGTGCTCTGTTAAAAAGCGGCTTAAGCGTATCAAAAACCATGTTGTAATAATTCTTTCTACGGTCACGCCCAACAAGTAATGTAGGGTCATAGCCCGGACTGCTAATCATTGCTAAAATCTCCCCATTACGCGGATCAATAGCCACAACACTACCCACCTTATTAGCCATTAATAACTCACCGTAAGCTTGCAACTCTGCATCAATCGTTAAAATAACATCCTTTCCTAAAACCGCCTTTGCATCATAATCGCCTTCCATAAATGATCCTTTAATACGATTATGCACATCAACCATATAAATCTTAACACCCTTTTTCCCTCTCAATAAATCCTCATACGATTTCTCAACACCACTAATACCAACATAGTCTCCCTGCTTATAATAAGCATCTTTATTTATCAATGCAGTATCCACCTCACCTACATAACCCAGTAAATGTGCTGCCATTTTAAATGGATACTTACGAATGGTACGTGGTTGAACAAAAAAACCCGGGTATCTATACAACTTCTCCTGCAATAAAGCATAACTCTCTTTTGAAAGTTGTTTCAAAAAAACAGAGGGTTTATATCTACTATAAAAAAAAGCATCGGCTAATGAATGCTTACATTGACGTTCTGTAATATCGAGGAATTTACATAACTCTAGCGTATCAAATGCTCTAACTTGCATGGGTGTAACCATTAAGTCATAAGCAGCTTCATTATAAACAAGGAGTTTTCCTTTTCTATCATAAATTAGTCCACGAGCAGGGTACTGTGTTACATATCGCTGCGCATTATTAGATGCCGAATATTTATAGGATGAGTCAACTACTTGAAGAAAAAACAAACGAATGATAAGGATCACCGAAACGAGGATCACAATAACTCCAAAATAATATTTACGGTCAGAGAACTGATCCATTATTCCTTTAAAATAAGATATTGACTGATGACAATAAAGAAAAGACTAAACACAGCACTAAGCATTACTTTTAATAACACAAAGCCAATCATTGAGAATTTAAATGACTCTATAATAAAAAGCCAAAAATGATGAAATAAAACCAATGAAGCAGAATATTTTAAAAACCAACCCAAGCCGTAATGGGATACTCGCGGTGTACTCAGCAAATCATAACCGTCACGTGGAGAAATTAGCTTGAGTACTGTTGGTCGCATAAATGCCATAAAAACAGTTGCTGAGGCATGATAACCAATAGTGCCCGTAAATACATCAATGCTTATTCCCAATAAAAAACCTAATAGTAAAATTAATCCTTTTGGTGTTTCAAAAGGCAAGATCAATATGAACAAAACATAAATATAGGGATTCACAAATCCACTAAACTGAATATTGTTAAACAATAAAAGTTGCAGCAGAATTAGCCCAAAAAATGCCCCTACATATTTAAATATATTTCTACTCATTAAAGAATTGCTTTTCGAGTTCTATTCGTTCTTCTTGCTGAAGGCTGCGTATTACAAACACTTCATTTAAGCGCTTCATATCATTTGCTAGCTTAACTGAAATAGTATAAAAATTTCCTTCTTCATTTTCATATTTATCAATGAAACCTATTTGTACTCCCTCAGGGAAAATTGTTGAATAACCACTAGTTACGAGTGTATCGCCAATTTCAATTTTAACATGATAAGGTATTTCACTCAGTGATGCATATCTATAATTTGTGCCTTCCCAATATAATGAACCATAATAACCATTCTTCCTAATTTTAGCACTAATTCTAAAATTCTGATTTAAGACACTCATCACCGTTGCATAATGCTCACTCACCTCCTGCACAATACCAACCACACCATCAACCGAAACAACGGCCATTTCTGAATGAACACTATCTGATCGACCCTTATCAATTGTAAAATAATTATTCTGTCTATTAATGATATTGTTTACTACACGTGCAGGTATATAATCAAATCGTATACGTGATAAACTATCCGTTACAGGAAATGAATCATATTTATTAACCGAAAGGCGTGTTATTCTATTTCGCAACATAGCGTTTTCAATAGCTAAGCGGCGGTTTGCAACACGCAATGATAGATATTCATTTAATGATTCTCTGCGTGCATATAAATCACCACGCAATGCTGTGGCAAAAGATAAAAACCGAGATTGATGAAAATCGTTGTTGCGAATAACTAAAGATAAAGCAAAGGACTGAATAATCAGAAATAACAACAGGAAGTAATGCCTGATAATTATTTGAATTAAGTTCCTCATGTTGTTTTCTTATATTCGCTGTTAATGAATTAACGCAATAGGAATGGAAATTCATTAATCTTCTTTAGTGCAATACCCGTACCACGAGCAACTGCATGCAAAGGATCTTCTGCAATATAAAAAGGAATGTTTATCTTATCTTGCAACCTCTTGTCGAGTCCTCTCAACAATGCACCACCACCAGTAAGATAGATACCACGCTGCACAATATCAGCATACAATTCAGGAGGTGTTTGTTCAAGTACACCCATGATGGCCGTTTCAATTTTAGCAATTGATTTATCTAAACAATGTGCAATCTCTTGATATGACACAGGAATTTCCATAGGCAACGAGGTCATCAAATTTGGACCACGGGTAATAAAATCAGCAGGTGGATTATCTAAATCAGGCAAAGCCGACCCCACCATGTGTTTAATATCTTCAGCTGTTCGCTCTCCAATTTTAATATTATGTTGATGACGCATGTAGGTTTGAATATCGCTAGTAAAACCATCACCCGCAATACGAATTGATTTATTACAAACAATACCGCCTAATGCAATTACTGCAATTTCAGTGGTACCACCACCTATATCCACCACCATATTTCCTATTGGTGCCAATACTTCAAGACCAATACCAATAGCTGCTGCCATTGGTTCGTATATCATATAAACATCACGACCACCGGCATGCTCTGAGCTATCACGCACGGCACGCATTTCAACTTCAGTGCTTCCACATGGAATTCCAATTACCATTCGTAATGTTGGTGTAAATAAATGCTGACGTTTATTAATCAGTTTTATCATACCCCGAATCATTTGCTCTGCAGCATGAAAATCAGCTATCACACCATCTTTAAGCGGACGCACAGTCCGAATATTCATGTGTGTTTTACCGTGCATCATACGAGCCTCCGTTCCTATCGCAATTACTTTGCCAGTATTCTGATCAATAGCAACTATCGATGGTTCGTCAACTACAACTTTATCGTTGTGTATAATAATGGTATTGGCTGTGCCAAGGTCAATGGCTAGCTCTTGTGTAAGAAATGAAAATAAACCCATAGCGTATGCTCGTTATATTAATGTTTAAAATGACGTATTCCTGTTAGTACCATGGCCATGCCTTTTTTATTAGCACAGTCTATCGAATCCTGATCTTTTATTGATCCACCGGGTTGCACCACGGCTGAAATTTTCTCTTCACTGGCAATCTCCACACAGTCGGGGAACGGGAAAAATGCATCGGATGCCATAACTGCTCCTTCAAGTGAAAAGCCAAAGTTCTTTGCTTTGGTTATGGCTTGTAGCAACGAATCTACACGCGATGTTTGTCCAACCCCGCTTGCCAACAACATTTTATCTTTTACCAACACAATAGTATTCGATTTTGTTTGCTTACACACTTTACCCGCAAATTCCAAATCAACCAACTCTTGTGCAGTAGGGGCTTTTTCAGTTACCGTTCTCATATCAGCTGCCGTCTCTGCCTTCATGTCTTTATCTTGTACCAACATGCCATTAAGTATGGTGCGAGCTTGTACGGATTGTAATTTGTTTTCTTTCAAACGAAGAATGATACGGTTTTTCTTTTTCAGAAAAACTTCAAGGGCATCAGCATCATAGGCTGGTGCAATAACTACTTCAAAAAATATCTTATCAATTTCCTCTGCGGCTGCTTTATTAATCTTGGCATTAGTAATAATAACTCCACCAAAAGCCGAAACCGGATCAGCAGCTAGAGCTGCATTCCATGCCTCTAATACAGTGGGCCGTGAAGCAACACCACAAGCATTATTGTGTTTTAAAATTGCTAGCGATGTTTCATTAAATTCATTAAGCAAATTCAATGCAGCATCAATATCTAAAAGATTATTATAAGATATCTCTTTACCTTGAATGCGTTCAAACATGCCATCAAAATCGCCAAAATAATAACCTTTCTGATGTGGATTTTCACCATAGCGCAAAGCTTTTCCTTCCTGAATACTTACCTTGTAAACAGATACCATATCTGTATTAAAGTAGTTAAAGATAGCACTATCATAATGTGATGATACATTAAAGGCAGCTGTAGCAAACTTACGGCGGTCTTCTATTTCACTCTCACCATTTGAATTATTTAACAACTCTTGCAACATAGCGTACTCCGCTTTTGACGGAACAATGATTACATCCTTAAAGTTTTTTGCAGCGGCTCTGATGAGAGAAATACCACCTATATCAATCTTCTCAATAATTTCTTGTTCTGCAGCTCCTGAAGCAACGGTTGCTTCAAACGGATATAAATCCACAATAACTAAATCAATTTCCGGAATCTCGTATTGCTTCATCTGACTAATATCCGTCTCATTTCCTCTACGACCAAGTATGCCACCAAAAATCTTAGGATGTAAAGTTTTAACACGACCACCTAGTATAGATGGATAAGAAGTAATGTCCTCAACAGCCGTAACGGGAATGCCTAAACTCTTTATGAAATCTTGAGTTCCTCCTGTTGAATAAAGTAACACACCAAGGCTATGAAGTTTGCGAATAATCTCATCCAAATGATCTTTATGATATACTGAAATGAGAGCGCTTTTTATCTTTTTCGTTTCTGCCATAGATTTTTCATTAATTAGTATGCAAATTAACTACTTAATATCAAACCAACGAACGAAAAGACATGATTTTTTTTAACGAAATAACCGCTTTCTGTTAATAGCTGATTTTTTTCGTAGGAAATCTATTTTTTACCTATGTCCATATTTCTTGAAAAATCAAGCAAAGACGATGGGTTTGAATGTTTTTCAATGGCTGTGGTGAGTTCAATAAAATCATCAATCTCCATCTGTTCTGGCCTACGTGATAACATCTCCTCTGGTTCAGTCATTCCATTTAATAGGGCAGACAGGGAATTTCGGAGAACTTTTCGGCGCTGATTAAACGCCGCTTTAACAACCATAAAATAAAGTTTTTCATTGCAAACAAGCTCCTTCCGCTCGTTACGTGTTAAGCGAATTACAGCCGACTGCACTTTGGGGGGTGGATTAAAAACCTTATTACTCACTGTAAATAAATACTCCACTTTATAAAAGGTTTGTAAAAGCACGCTTAGAATGCCGTAAACCTTAGTACCTGGACCTGAACGAATACGATCTGCAACTTCCTTTTGTATCATGCAAACGATCTCAGCATTTCGGTCGCGCATGCCAAGGAGTTTAAAAAAAATTTGACTTGAAATATTATATGGGAAATTGCCTATAACCGAGAATGGTCCTTTTATATACAAATCCAAGTTCAATGTTAAAAAGTCTTCCGCGATAATACGACTCTTAAGTTCGGGTAAATGTACATTAAGCCAATCAACCGACTCAGTATCAATCTCCACAACATATAATAATGAATATTGATCAATAAGAATTTTTGTTAAAACACCCGTACCCGGCCCAATTTCAATAAGGGTCAGGTCACTGCCTGATTTTAAACCGGCAACAATCTTACGTGCGATATTCTGATCGACGAGGAAATGCTGACCTAATTGCTTCTTTGGCCTAACGTACATATTTTAAGGGATGTAGAAAAGAAAAATCCCGGCATTAACCAGGATTTTTTTTAAATATTTAGATAACAATCATTGCATCGCCATAGGGTCCAAAACGATATTTCTCTTTTATTGCTGCATTATAGGCTTTTACAGATAATTCATAACCTGAAAAAGCCGACACAAGCATAAGAAATGGTGTCTGTGGAAGGTGAAAATTCGTAATCAGCATATTGGATACTTGAAACTCATACGGAGGAAATAAAAATTTATTGGTCCATCCATCATAGGGTTTAAGTAATCCGTTTGTTGACATTGAACTCTCCATGGCACGTGCCGATGAAGCACCAACAGCACAAATATTTTTCTTATTTGCCTTCCCTCTATTAACTATTTCAGAAGCATCATCTGTAATGATAATTTGCTCTGAATCCATTTTATGTTTGGTAAGATCCTCAACATCAATACTTCTAAAATTACCAACGCCAATATGTGCGGTTACCTCAGCAAATTCGACCCCTTTTATTTCAAGTCTTTTTAATAACTCACGGCTAAAATGCATACCCGCAGCAGGTGCCGCAACAGCGCCTTCGTGCTTTGCAAAAACGGTTTGAAAACGATCACGATCCTCTGGCTCAACTTTACGTTTTATTTGCTTTGGTAGTGGCGTTTCTCCTAAACTATAAAGTTTTGTCTTAAATTCCTCATAATCGCCATAGTATAAAAAGCGTAAGGTTCTTCCTCTTGATGTAGTATTGTCAATAACTTCGGCAACTAACTCATCACCTTCACCAAAATATAATTTATTTCCGATACGAATTTTCCTTGCTGGGTCAACTAAAACATCCCACAATTTCTGCTCACGATTTAACTCACGAAGCAAAAAAACTTCAATCTTTGCTCCCGTTTTCTCCTTATTACCAAAAAGACGAGCAGGAAAAACCTTGGTATTATTAAATACCATAACATCCCTATCGCTAAAAAACTCTATGATATCTTTAAACTGACAATGTTGAATCTTGTTATTCTTGCGATTTACAACCATTAACTTTGATTCATCCCTATTCTTAACAGGATATTGAGCGATCAGGTCTTCTGATGGCTTAAAAAAACTAAACTGTGATAACTTCATGATATATATTTAATTACGAAAAGACCTTCTATAATAAAGGTCTTTTTTATGCAGACCGCAAAAATAGTCTATTATTATGTCGATTGCAACTTTTTCTGAAATTCTTCAATAGTTAATGCATCATCTAATGAATAAGCTCCTATTTTAGTGCGAGTTAATGCTGATAAATAAGCTCCACTTTGTAATGCTTCACCAATATCTCGTACTAGGGAGCGTATATAGGTACCCTTACTGCATGATACTCGCAAAACAACTTCTGGCATCTTATATTCAAGCACTTGCAACTCATATATCTTTACTTGGCGTGCTTCCATCTCAACTATTTTACCCTTTCTCGCATATTCATAAGCTCTTTTGCCATTCACAAATTTTGCTGAATACATGGGGGGTACTTGTTCAATTGCACCTCTAAATAATTGAAGTGTCTGCTCAAAAACCTCTTCTGTAATATGACCAATTTCAAAACGCTTATCTACTGCGGTTTCAAGATCAAACGAAGGAGTAGTTGCTCCCAAATACATGGTTGCAATATATTCTTTATCAAGTCCCATTAAGCTTTCTGTAGTTTTGGTGGCCTTACCTGTGAGTAAAATCATTAGGCCCGTTGCCAAAGGATCAAGGGTTCCAGCATGCCCTACTTTCATCTCTCGGCGTTTTAATTTTAAATTTTGCTCAAGAATAACGCGTAGCTTATGTACAATATTAAAAGAAGTCCAAGTTAACTGCTTATTTATAAGAACCAATTGGCCATTCAAATATTGCTCAATTCGTGGGTCTATGGCTTCCATTTTAGGCAAAAATAATTGCTAACGCACCTGCAATTGTACAATAAATAGCAAAATATATTAATTTACTGTTGCGAACCAAATGAATCATCCATTTACATGCGAGCAAACCAGCCAAAAAAGCGACTACAAAACCAATGGTCATATTTAAAGGACTTACACCCGAAATAACAAAACCACTGTCATAAATTTGTTTTAAATTGGCGCCTATAATAGGTACAATAACCATTAGAAAAGAAAAGCGAACCATTTTATCACGTCTATTGCCAAGCATTAAACCCGTTGAAATGGTTGTTGCACTTCGTGAAAGGCCAGGTAATACAGCAAGCGCTTGCATTATACCAATAATAAAGGCATCAAAAAAACCAATTTCGCGTTCTCCATGTCTTCTAAAATGGCCTAAATATAAGAAGGCTGCGGTAAGTAGCAACATTGCACCTACTAAAATCATATTGCCAGCATACAAGCTATCAATATAATCTTTAAAGAATAGACCAACAATGAGAACGGGAATCATAGAAACAGCAATTCTAGCTATAAAAGAAGTCTCTTCATTCCATTTAAACTCCAAACCTCCACGCAAAATCTTAATAATCTCTTGCCAGAAAACTACTATGGTACTTAATATCGTTGCTCCATGAACAACAACCGTAAATGCCAAGTTCTCTCCTTTTAATCCAAGGAATTTATTAGCAATTTCAAGATGCCCATCACTACTAACAGGCATAAATTCCGTAAAGCCCTGAACAAGACCTAATACGATAGCATCAAATGAAGTCATGTTTAGAGTTCTTTCTCAGCAGCTGGTTTTTTCATGATCGCATAGATCTCAAAAATAAAACCAAATAATATAACCATTGGAGCTAAGGTAATTCGACGAAAACTAAAAATTTCTGGATTATACTCTGTAGGATTCGTTGACTTTCCGCCAATCATTAAAATAAAACCGATCAGAACAATTGCAAATCCGATGGCCATTAAAATATAATTTTCGCGAGTAAGAGGTAAACTCTCCGTTTTACCAGGCGTCTGCGAAACTTGGTTTGTAGACGTTTTCTTAGTTGGTGTTGCCATTTTTAGTAATATAAATTATCGACTTTAATATTCAAATATTTGTTAACTGCAAAAAAAGTAGATATCAAATTAATAATTATTCCAAGTAAGACAACGCTTCCAAATAGAATCATTAGTATATCAACATCTCTAAAACTAACTAAACCCTCCATTTCAGTCTCGCCCATATAAATAATTGCAGACAACATTCCAATAGCAATAAACGATGATATTAAGCCATGTAGTATACTGCGATATAAAAATGGACGGCGAATAAAACCACGTGTTGCGCCAACGAGTTGCATGGTATTAATTATAAATCTCTTTGCATATACCGCTAGTCGAATCGCATTATTCATTAATGTAATTGCTATGAGAAACATTAAGCTACTAAACAATACTAGCACAAAGCTGATCCGCTCAACATTCTCATTCACTAAATGTATTAATGATTCTTGATAAACCAACTCTTTAACTTGTGGTAATGCTAATATTTCCTTCTCAATGTTTTTTACACTATCTGTATTTGCATAATCGGCATATAAATGCACGTCAACAGAGGCTGACAAAGGATTGTAGCCGAGAAACTGAACAAAATCTTCTCCTAGCTCTTTTTTTAATTCTTCCGCGGCCTCTTCTTTCGAAATATATCTTGTATCCTTTACCCACTTCTTTGAATTCAATATTCTTTGCAATAAATTAATATCGGGTTCTTTCATTGTCTCTTTTACAAAAATACTAAAACCAATATTTTCTTTAACAAAGGTTGACAAACGTGTAGCATTTAAGCCCAATAAACCCACTAATCCCATTAAAAACAATACCAATGATACACTGATAATAGTTGTAATAAATGAACCAGTAAGTCTGCGTTTGTTTATATTATTATTATCCTTACTCGACATATCTTTTTTAATCAATCAATTCAACCCAATTGAATTTATCTTCAGCATCACCCAATTGAATTGCAGTAAGACGAAGGTATAGTTTTTCACTCACTGGACCCGCATTTCCATCACTACAATATTCATAAATTTTATTCATTTCCTCATCAACAATTTTCCGAATAGGACTTATAACGGCTGCTGTACCACAACCACCCGTTTCTTCAAATGTAGCTAATTCCTCAACCGGTATCGATCGCATCTCAACAGTCAACCCCATATCTTGAGCTAATTCCATCAAACTCATATTAGTTATTGATGGTAACACAGAGGTTGACTTTGGCGTGATATAGTAATTATTTTTAATCCCAAAAAAATTAGTCTGACCACACTCATCAATATATTTTTTCTCTTTCGCATCAAGGTAAATCACGGATGTGTATCCTTTATCTTTAGCCTCTTTCAATGAATTTAAACTAGCGGCATAATTTCCACCCACCTTAATCTGGCCAGTACCAAGCGGTGCAGCTCTATCATAATTACGGCAAATAAGATAATCGCCTGGCTTAAATCCAGTTTTAAAATAAGGTCCAACAGGCGTTACTAAGACCATAAATAAATATTCAGTGGAAGGACTTACTCCAATAATTGGACTAACCCCAATAAGTAGCGGACGTATATACAAAGTAGCACCTGTACCATAAGGTGGAACAAACCGCTCATTTAATTTTACCGCTTTAAATACAGCTTCTTTAAATAATTCCTCTGGTATTGGTTCCATTAAAATACCACTTGCCGATCTATTCATTCGACGTGCATTTTCTCTCCATCTGAATACACGAACCTTACCATCCTTACCTCTAAAAGCCTTAAGCCCTTCAAATGCCTCTTGGCCATAATGTAGGCATGTCGATGACATATGCAAAGTAATCATCTCTGAATCCGATACCTCAAGAGACCCCCACTTACCATCTTTATACCAACTTCTAATATTACAGTCGGTCTTCATATAGCTAAATGGCAATGTTTTCCAATCAATATTTAACTTAACAACACTACTCATGATAAAAAAATTATATGCAACATTGCAAATTTAACTAATTAAACCTACCAAAATTCAGTTTTATATCAATTTGTTTTCAGTACAGTACTTAATTTAATACCTTTTTATTTGATATGAATAAGCAAGGGTTCAGCTGGCTATAATATTGATATTGTAGCACTTGTGTTAATGCAAAAAAACACTAGCAAGCTAATAAACATCAAAACATCAGTCATTCCTGATTCATATAAGGCCTCAAAAGACATTGTTTAATGGCAGACAGAGCAAATTAATGACGATTTTTTTCTACATTTGTTGTCATTAAATAAAAAATCAAAAATTATGTCAGAGGATTTATTCAAAAAGATTATTGCACATTCAAAAGAATACGGTTTTATTTTCCCTTCAAGCGAAATATATGATGGGCTAAGTGCTGTTTATGATTATGGTCAAAATGGTAGTGAACTGAAATTTAATATCCGAAAATATTGGTGGGATGCCATGGTTAGACTCAATGAAAACATTGTGGGTATTGATTCTGCTATTTTCATGCATCCTGAAATATGGAAAGCATCGGGCCACGTAGATGCTTTTAATGACCCTTTAATTGATAATCGCGATTCAAAAAAGAGATATAGAGCTGATGTACTCATTGAAGATTACATGGCCAAAATACAGGCTAAAATTGATAAAGAGGTTTCAAAAGCTCGTGAAAAATTTGGTGCAACTTTTGATGAAGACAAATATATTAGCACTAACCCACGCGTAATGGAATATGCTAAAAATATAGTCGATGTGCAAAAACGCTTTGTTAATGCGCTTGAGAAAGATGATATGAATGACCTCAAGCAATTAATTATTGATAGCGAAATCGTTTGTCCTGTAAGTGGTACAAAGAATTGGACCGATGTACGCAAATTCAATTTAATGTTTGACACCAAAATTGGTTCAGTATCCGAAGAGGCAAATACTATTTATTTACGACCAGAGACAGCACAAGGGATTTTTGTAAATTACCTCAATGTTCAGAAAACAGGTCGCATGAAAATACCATTCGGTATAGCTCAAACAGGTAAAGCATTCCGAAATGAAATAGTTGCACGCCAATTTATATTTCGTATGCGCGAATTTGAACAAATGGAGATGCAATTTTTTGTTAAACCAGGTGAAGAATTAAAATGGTTTGAATTTTGGAAAGAAAAACGCATGAAATGGCATAAAACACTAGGATTAGGAGATGACAAATACCGCTACCATGCACATGATAAATTAGCACATTATGCTAATGCTGCCTTTGATATTCAGTTTAATTTTCCTATAGGGTTTAAAGAATTAGAAGGAATTCACTCACGTACGGATTTTGATCTCTCTCAGCATCAGAAACACTCTGGGCGCAAAATTACCTATTTTGATCCTGAATTAAATGATAGCTACGTACCATATGTGGTTGAAACTTCCGTTGGTCTCGATCGTATGTTTCTTTCAATATTATCAGCATCATACTGCGAAGAAACTGTTAAAAAAGAAGATGGTGAAGGTAGTGATATGCGCATTGTCCTAAAACTACCACCGGCACTCGCTCCTGTTAAGATAGCGATATTGCCTTTAATGAAAAAAGATGGTCTACCAGAAAAAGCGGAGAAAATAATGAATGAACTGAGGGTCAATTTTAATTGTCAATATGAAGAGAAAGATTCTATTGGTAAACGTTATCGTCGTCAGGATGCAATAGGTACTCCTTTTTGCGTTACGGTTGATCATCAATCTATAGACGATGATACCGTCACCATTCGTTATAGAGATTCGATGCTACAAGAACGTGTTCCTATAAATAAACTGCACAGCATACTCGAAGAAAAGGTTAGCATGTCCGTTTTACTTCGTCAGCTAATTTAATTTATAATTATAGAAGCGTGCTTATCAAACAACACAAAAAATTATGAAAAAGAAAATTATAGTTTTAGCACCTCATCCTGACGATGGAGAATTTGGTTGTGGCGCAACTATTAAGAAATTGAGTGATGAGAAAAAAAATGAGCTGTTCTATGTTGCATTCTCACGCTGCGAAAAATCACTCCCAAAAGATGCTGCAAAGGATATTCTATTTAAGGAAATGGAAAAAGCAATTGATCATCTAGGCATTTTAAAAGATCACATCATTACCTTTGATTTTCCGGTGCGTGATTTTCCTCCATTTCGACAAGAGATACTTGAAGAATTAATTAAATTAAAGAAAAACATTCAACCTGATTTGGTTTTTACCCCAAACAGTATTGATATACACCAAGACCATCATGTAATATTTGAAGAAGCCAAGCGTGCTTTTAAACAATCGAGTATTCTAGGATATGAATTAATTTGGAATGATTTTATTAGTGTCAATAATTATTTTCAAATTGTATCAGAAAACCAATTGTTGGCAAAAACCAATGCCATTGCTGAATATAAGACACAGAAAACCCGCGAATATAATTCTGCTGAGAAAATAAAATCATTGGCACGTGTTAGAGGAATGCAAGTAAATACTGAGTTTGCCGAAGGATTTGAAGTAATCAGATGGATTGAAAAATAATTAGCTCTTTTTCGTTACACTGTGTACAATTTCCCAAATCACACCTTCCTTTAAGGCATAATCTGTTTGACGCATCTGTGATACCTCAGTAAGTTTTAATAATTCACTAGTTATTATTGAGGCAATAATTATTGTATCAACACGAAAATCAACTAAGCCAACTATTTTACTGCGTTCTGTATTATTCATTGACAATAAACGATGATGCAAAATGGTATATTCATTTATGTCAATCTCGTTAACTATAGCTGAGCGATGTTCATTTTTTGTTGCAAGCAATATATCCACAAAGCTTTCAAATACGCCTGATGAACCTATTAGAATTTTGGGCTTATAGATTTCAATTTGTGGTAACAAATTATTCCATTGTCTATTTAAATAACTACATAAATCGTTAATCTCAGTTTCTGTAGGTGGATCAGATGGCTTAAAGTGTTCAAGTAATCTGACAGCACCTAACTCGTAGCTTCGTTTCCAAAAAACCTTTTTATTGTTGGCAATAATAAGCTCTGTACTACCACCACCAATATCAACAATAAGAACATTTGAATTTGACAAGGTACCTGATGCAGAGACTCCTTCAAGAATTAATTCGGCTTCACGATCTCCTGAAATAATTTCTACTTCAAATGATGTATGCTCACGTATTAAATCTAAAAACTCATGTTTATTTATAGCGCTACGCACCATGTTTGTGCCAATACAACGCACATTTTGAATATCATTTTTATTAATTTCTTCCTTAAACGAAACTAATACAGATATAGCTCGCTGCATAGCATCTTGAGCTATTCTTCCATCTTTAAACCCATCTTTGCCCAGACGAACAGGAACTTCAGTAGCACTTATTACTTTAAAACTGTGATTACCAACTTGAGCAATCATCAAATTAAACGTATTAGATCCGATATCAATTACTGCAACTTTCATTTATATCGAATCCATTTAAAAATCTCACGTAATGATGGTTTCTTACCATACATCAAAATTCCTGTTCTATATAGTTTTGCCGAGATGTATGTCATTAATATAAATGTAACAATTAACAATATTGCGGATAGAAGCAATTCAGAATAGGCTACTCCGGAGGGTATTCGTGCCATCATGACCACCGGAGATGTAAATGGAATGATTGAAAACCAAAAAGCAAGATTACCATCTGGATTTTTTATTGCTGCCATCATAACAATCATAGCTATTGATAAAGGAATAGTTGCCGGAATCATGAATTGCTGAACATCCGTATCATTATCTGCTAATGCTCCAATAGCAGCAAACATGGCTGCATATAACAAGTATCCGGCTAAGAAGAAAAATAAAAACGAAAATAACATCACACTAAAATCAATCATACGTATGGCAGACATAATATCGGTGACACGTACTAGCTGATCAGCAACAAGTGGTTGACTAACTGAAAGACTACTATTTGAGAAAATATCTTGCGAACCAGCTGAAGGTGCTAGCATTGAAACATCGGGAATGGTTGAGAGATAAAAAAGCTTTACAATTAAAAATGTAGCAATTATCCAAATTAAAAATTGTGTTAAACTAACCAAGGCAACACCTAAAATCTTACCCATCATTAATTGAAATGGTCGAACAGAGGAAATAATAACTTCAACAACTCTATTGGTTTTCTCTTCAAGCACTCCTCGCATTACTTGAACACCAAACATAAATACAAAGAGGAATGTCATTAAACCACCAAAATATGAAACCAATTGTCCTACCATTGGATCATTTAATTCATCGTTACCGTTGCGTCTCCATTTTATATTTTGAACCTGAATTTTTGTCTTAACTGAATTTAAAATATTATCTATATTATGTATTTTAAAAGTCTTTAATTTTTGACGTTCAATCTCCTTTTCAATAGAATTAGATATATGCATACTTACCGATAATGAAGGCTGGCGGTATGACATTAATTGAACGGATGTTGGACTATAACTTACAATATTTGAAATATATAAAACCGCATAATAATTTAACTTATCAAAATTTACCCTTAAATCATCAACCTTTACGCCTTGCATATACTCAAATTTTAAAAACTTAGTATCTGGCAAACGTTCTTCAAAAATATGAGAACTATCAATTACGGCAACAATTTTAACATCTTCTTCTTCAAACGACATGAACCAATAAGGGGCAATAAAAATTAATGCAAAAAATAAAGGACCCAAAACGGTTAAAAACAAAAACGACTTTTTGCGAACACGTGACAGAAATTCACGTTTTATGATTACCCAAAGTTTATACATTCTGATGAGTATTTTTAACTGTAGAAATAAAAATATCATTCATAGTGGGAAGTAATTCTCTATACAATTTTAGATGTGTTCGTTTCATAATTTCTGATAACAAGTCATTCACATTACTATCTTTAGTTAACATAATCTGAACCTTGGCAGAATTTATATTTACAATTTCAGATAATAATGCATGTGTACATCTCAAAAAATTTAATACCTCATCTATATTGCCTTCAAAATCAATTTCAATTACATTTAATTTCCGAGCATAACGAATATCATCAACCCTACCTTGAAGTACAATTTCAGATGCATTTATTAATGATATTTCATCGCAAAGTTCCTCAACTGAGGACATATTATGCGTTGAAAGAACTATTGTTTTACCCTCTCTCTTTAAATTCAGAAGAATGTTTTTAATTAAATCCGCATTAACAGGATCAAATCCTGAAAATGGTTCATCGAGTATAATAAGGTCTGGATTATGAAGAATAGTTGAAACAAATTGAACCTTTTGTTGCATTCCTTTTGATAGCTCCTCAATTTTTTTTGAATGCCAATTAGTAATGTCTGTTTCTTTAAACCAATACTGCATAGCATTCTCCGCATCTTTAATTTTCATCCCTTTGAGTTGAGCAAAATATAAAAGTTGCTCTGACATCTTCATCTTACGATATAATCCACGTTCTTCAGGCAAATAACCAATACGTCTTAAATCAGATTCATTAATTTGATGACCATCAAACAAAATATCGCCAGAATCAGCAGCAAAAATTTGATTGATAATTCGAATCAACGTTGTCTTTCCTGCACCATTAGGCCCTAATAAACCATAAATACTACCTGCTTTAACTTCTAATGAAGCATTGTGTAAAGCAGATTTGCCTGCAAAAGATTTTGATACATTATGAATTGATAGAATACTCACACAAAAGAATTGAGCTACAAAGATAGATATAGAAGAGAAGAAAAATACTATTGATTAAAGAAATACTACCAACGTTGCATATAATCTGAACGTTTCTTATCAGTACCAAAACGCATACCTAAACTGATTTCATGTGAACCATAGCTATAGCTCATTATGCGGCTTAGGGTATAATCAAAACTATAACCTATATACATATTATTATATCGAACACCACCCATAATTATTAGGTCCCCATTAGTACGATAAGAAATACCGCCCCAATAATCATCTTTATAATAAAGTTTTAAATGAATATCTGATTGCTGACGAAGACCTTTAAACTTTGCCATCAAAACACTACTCTCTCCAAGAGTTTGTAAATCACCCCTATTCTTCTTTACGTCTGGTTCGGTAACTTTCATTAGTATAGAAGGCTCTATATCATAATCTTTTGTAATACGAATACGATATCCGGTATTAATATTATAGTGACGTAAAAGTTTATAATCATTAAGTGCTTGGCTACCTATCTTAAGTACCGTTTGAAAAAGTTGTTCGCCAGCTATACCAAAATAGAAAAAACGAGCCAAATAAAAAGCTCCAATTGATGCATCTGGGGCTACAATTGCCTCACGAAATCCGCCCGTTAACAACGGCTCACTACCCGCATCTTCCCAAATAAGTTTATCCTTATCCACTTTAAACTGAAATACTGAAGCCGCTACCCCCAGTGATAATTGGGATTGCCTCATTTGAATATGATATGCATAACTTCCTTTAGCACCCGTACGACTTACCGCCCCATTTATATCTCTAAAGACCACTGCTGATAAACCAACGTTACCCCCGCGAGACTTTTGCAAACGACGCATTCCTAAAATACCTGACCCTACACCCTGTCCGCGCTTTAGCATACGCCACTCACCACTAAGAGTATATGTATTAGGGCTACCTTGAAAACCAAGCCACTGATTACGTGCCGTTAAATTAACATTTGTATAACCAAAAGCTCCTGCAATTGAAGGATTTATTACATGTGCATTTAGCTTATATTGGGTGTATATAGGTAGTTGCTGCCCTGATGCAGAGCCAAATACCATTAGGATTAATAGAAATAATAAAATCTCACGAATCCCAAAATTTTTGTTCAACGATAATACCTTCAAGCAGCTTAGATTTTAACTTCGACTGTTAAGTTAGTAATTTTTTATTAATACAATAAAATATTTTTAAAAATCATACGTTAAAAATTCTGTTTTAAAAATACTTTTGTTTTAATTAGCTGTTAAACAGCTAATTAAAACAAAAAGGCTAAGTACAGAAATTATGCATAATTAAATTTTATAATTCAAACGTTCTTGAGTATACTATGTGATTATCAATTATAAAATTTGATTCTGCATAATCATACACCTCCGACACGTTTTGACGTATCAATCAGATAGTTTCGCAAGAAAAAGAAGATATGAATATATTAAATTTTTCTCAGCGATTTCCTGATGAACTTTCATGTAGAGAGCACTTTAGAGATGTAAGAATTAAAAACGGTGTGAAATGCAAAAAATGTGGATG
>JBBRXJ010000062.1:0-21549 GCA_038248505.1 Bacteroidales bacterium | reverse complement strand
TTTCTTAAAATCTTCGCTGAAAACTCGTTTCCGACGTTCTGATTCACTAAGTTTAAATTCTTCTCTTGTTGCCATTTTTTTCCAGTTTAAAATGATTTTTTAAGTCTTTAAAACGGTCAACATATTTCAGGCACCGACAATAGACTGGATTGGGAATTTGCCTTTTCATCGAACAAAATGCTTATTTCAAATAAAAAATATATAAATTTTATTGTATGAAAAAAGGGATAACGTCAATATCCTCTACACTATTGACGGACTTATTAAATCCGTGAAAATTAAAAATTTTGCGGCGATTAATTAACTAAGTTTATGATACGAACAGTTATAACACCCGATAAAAATTTCCTTTCTTTCAATATTCCTGATACGTATATTGGTAAAAAGATGGAAGTAATTGCTTTTGCCGTGGATGAACCTGCGGAAGATGTGATTTACACAACAAAAAGCCATAAAAGCTTTTCTGCTATTAAATTAAACACCAAGAATTTTAGATTTAACAGGGGTGACGCAAATGAACGGTAATCGCTTTATTAACACCAATATCCTTGTATACTGCTATACCAATGATGAACCAATTAAGCAACAAAAAGCGCTGGATATTGTCAATAGTTTGGATGCATTTATTAGTACCCTGGTTTTAACTGAACTTTCTAATACATTGAAAAAGAAGTTTAAATTGGACTGGCAGAAAGTAGAGAATGTAATTTCGGAAGTAAATTCCAATTTTAATGTTTTCGTAAATAAGCCATCTACAATTGAACAAGCTTGCCAGATTGCCGATAAATATCAGTATTCCTTTTATGATTCTCTTATTATTTCTGCGGCATTGTCCTGTAACTGCAAAACACTTTATTCCTAAGATATGCAAGATGGTCAGGTAATCGAAAACAGCATTACTATTGTAAATCCGTTTAAATAAAATATTACTGCAGGGGACCTCAGCCAACCAACTTACTATTATTTCACAGGGAATGCATACTGGTTCATGGCCAGAGGATATGGATAGCTGCAATCGCAAATATGGCAGTAGTATTGGACTCACCGAGGCGTTCAGCCCAACATCATTTCGGATTTTTGATACGTTAAGCTCAACGAGTGTTGATGTGATGATTTGCTAATTATTGATCCGCCGAAGCTCCAGTTTTGAAAAGCCTTTATTTCCGGGCGATAAGGGTGCATTTTGATAAACTCAATGTGGCAACTCAGTCACCAAAATAGTATTTTAGAATGAAATTTGTCTTTGGGAATAAGTCAGAGCAAGACTTTTAGTCGTACCCTGACTTCTAATTGTATCTGGAATAAGTTAATCCCATGTTCCACATTAGCATGATGATGATGTGATGATGGTGGCCTGGAGTTAGGGCAAATGGTACTAGCAGCAGCTAAGTCCGTATAGAACAAAAGAAAGAGAAGAGGCAAATTTCGAATATTCCAAATAATTGAGGTTTGTATATTCCAAAAATCCATTAGCCATGCCACTTAGAATATGAATCATAAGCATGATTTTCTTTTTCATGCATACAAGCGACATAGTCATCAACCTAAAACACAACACATCAGCCACATATACAAAGCCAAGTGTTTTTTAACTATTGTTTTAAATTACTTGACTCGTATAGTATTTTTCTATACCTTGTAGTACCAATTTTACAAAATAAAACTGCATCAAATTAATTTCGTTTTTCAATTAAAAGCAAATTAGAAACCACCGTTCAGATATCACATAAGTTCACCAAGATAAAAAAAACAACTAGTAATAAAATAAACAATCTTAACCACATTTAATAATAATATACCCATGAAAAAAAAGATACTAATTATCAGTATAACGGTACTTATTCTTTTAAGTCAAACACATCGAGCAATAGCACAACCTAATGTAGTACCAACTTACACTCAGGTAATGTGTAATGGGCAAAATACAGGTTCAATTAATTTGATTGTAACGCTAGGCGCTCCACCTTATGTTTATTCATGGAGTAATGGAGTAACTACCATGAATAATTCAAATCTACTCGCAGGTATGTACAATGTTACCGTAACTGACAATATAAGCGCAGTAACCACAGGGAGCTATTCAATTACCGAGCCAACGCTTCTAGTCGCTGCCGCAAACAACAATAGTCCTATATGTGAAGGTAGCGTTTTAAATCTAACAGCGATACCAGCTGCAATGACAACTTATGCGTGGTCTGGGCCTGCAGCATATTCGAGTAATTCTCAAAATCCAATGGTTAGCGGATCTGCTACACTAGTAAATGCAGGAAACTATACCCTTACAGTAACAAATTCAAACGCATGTATTGCTACTGCATCAACCATGGTAGTAGTTAATCCTCTCAACACAGCAGGAGTTGCATCATCCAATCCTACCCTTTGTATGAATACGGCATTAACTCCTATTACACATTTAACAATAGGTGCAACAGGCATAAGTGGTGCAACAGGATTACCATCTGGGGTTACAGCCAATTGGGCAGCCAATACAATTACCATAAGTGGCACACCAACTACGGCGGGCGTTTTTAATTATAACATACCACTAATGGGCGGCTGTTTGGGAACAAATGCTACAGGTACAATTACCGTATTAAATATGCCTATGATTACAACTAATAGCAATAGCCCTGTTTGCGAAGGCGCAATGCTAAACATTGGATGTGACCAAGCTGGCATGACCACCTATACATGGAGTGGTCCTGTGGGATTTACGAGTGTAACGCAAAACCCATTCGTTAGTGGCTCAGCAAATTTGCCAATGGCCGGATTATATAGCGTTACTGCTGTTAATTCTTATGGTTGCATGGGCACAGCAGATGTTAATGTAACAATAAGAACAAAACCCATTGCAACTGCAATAAGTAATAGCCCTGTTATTGAGGGTACCAACTTATTTCTTACTGGAGGAGACAATGGCATGTCATCTTATTCTTGGTTTGGTCCCAGCGCATTTATGTCAGCTATGCAAAACCCACTTATAATGAACACAAATTTAACAATGTCAGGAATGTACTCCCTCATCGTAACCGATTTGTTTGGCTGCACCAATTCTGCAAGCACTATTGTTACAATAGATATGAATAATCCATTAACATTACCTTTTGTAATGGTTAACGGGGATACAATTTGGGTGCATCCATCTGATAATCATTCTGGGATAATTTGGGGCAACTATTCCATTGGAGTTACTGGCGCTACAAGCTTTACTGATGGATATATTAATCAGAATCAGATTCTTGCAACCCATGGTGCAATTGCTACCGCAGCAAAAGTTTGTTTCGATTTAGATACCTTTGGATTCAACGATTGGTATCTACCTGCAATTGATGAGATGGATACGATGTTTCAATTTCAAGGCATGATAGGAGTTTTCAGTCCTAACTTCTATTGGAGCAGTACAGAGAATAGCAATTTACATGCATGGGCAAAAGACTTTAATAATGGCATAAAATCAAATAATGGCAAAGAGGGCAATTTATACAAAGTACGTTGTGTACGAAAGAAACAATCTTTCATAGTTCCTAGCTTAAATAGCAATATAACTCATCCTTTATGTAAAGGAAATGCAAACGGCAGTATTAATTTATCAGTTATGAATGGTCAGGCACCATACCTCTATTCATGGAGCAATGCCGCTACAACAGAAGACATAAGTTTGCTCTCTGCAGCCAACTATTCAGTAACAGTTACTGATGCATTACTAAATACTGTAAGCGCCTCATATATGATAACCGAACCCTTAGAAATGATGGTTACAACAATACCCAATCAAACCATAGGCTATTGCAATACCCAAATACTTACAAGCAATGTAACAAACGGTACGGCCATAGCTTATGCTTGGAGTCCAGTAGTGGGATTGAGCAGCTCAAACACTGCAAACCCAACGCTTATGGTAAGCACTCTTAGCATTGGATCTCATATATACACACTAACGGTAACTGATGTAAATAACTGCATAGCTAGTACTTCAACCACTATAACTATAGATGCTATTGTTGCCAACGTACCCACAAACATAAACACAGGTTTTTGTGCAAACACTACTTTAAGCGCATCAATTGTAGTTGGCAGTCCTAACGTTTATTCTTGGAGTCCTTCCACAGCTTTAAATAATGCTACTATTTTAAGTCCTACGGTAAATGCAAATATGCTAAGTCCTGGTTCATATAACTATTCATTAATAGTAATGGATATTTACGGATGTACTGATACAGCTTCCTTAACACTAAATGTAGAAAATATTTCAGTTAGCCTAATGAATGACACAACAATCAGCTCATGTATTAGTTCACTACCCATCGTTAATATGACAAATGGAATGATCACACATTTTATATGGTCACCATCAACTGGTTTAAGTGATATTAACGTACCTTTGCCAACACTCAACACCTCACTACTATCATCAGGCAGCTACACCTATGCAATACAGGCTGCTGATATCTATGGCTGTTACAGACATGATACGATAACAATTACAAAAATTCCAAAAGCCAATCCAATTGTAGAAACGCAAGTTGAAATGTGTATTGAAAACACACTAAAAATTTCATCTATTATTGGTTCTTCTTATTTATGGAACACAGGAGCAACAAATCAATCAATAGACGTATCGCCCATATCAAATACAATATACATTTTAAACTATAGCGATGCTTTTGGCTGTAGTATATCTGATACTATTATGGCAAAAGTAAATGGCCTTGTCAATTTCAACTTCTCAAAAGATCTTATAGATACAATGAAAGTAAATTTCGTTAGCATGGCTCAAGGTTCAGTAACATCATACAACTGGAGCTTTGGTGATGGCTACACCTCATCTCTTGAAAATCCTATTCATGCTTTTACAAAACCAGGTATATACCAAGCATGCATCAAAACCTTTGAAAATCTTTCCAATTGCCAAAAGAGCATCTGCAAAGAATTACATATTGGGTCAGCTGCCGCGCAATGTAAAGCAGAGTTTGGATATATTATTACCGACAGTATAAACTTTACTGTTGCATTTTCAACAGCATCCATAAATGCCAAATCATATTATTGGAATTTTGGCGATGGTAAAACCTCTGTTTTAGCTAATCCGAATCATGTATATACTACAAGTGGATTATATACAGTCTGTCTATCAATTTATGATTCAATTAGCAAATGCCAGAGTAATTTTTGCATGAATGTGGATTTACAATTCAACCTTCAACAACCTCTAGCAAATTTTGACTACATGGTTATTGACTCTAGCAGAACTTTAATACTGACCAACCTCAGCAGTGCGTATACAAAAAACTACTGGACCTTTGGTGATGGTAATTATAGCAAAGCATTCGATACCATTTATAAATATACAAAAGCAGGAATCTATGACGTATGCTTAAATACATATAATGAACTAAGCGGTTTAATGAACCAAAAATGCAACAGTATAAAGGTAGGAAACACAAACTGTAATGTCATCACTGATTATACTTTCTTTGTAGATAATGCTAGCAACAAAGCTGTGTTCACAAATAAATCTACAGGCACAGCTCATACGTTTTATTGGACATTTGGTGATGGCGCAAGCAAAACAACCATGAATCCATTTCACGTATATGCTAAACCAGGCGATTATTTAGTAAGCCTATCCATCCTTGACACAAACAACCATTGCACTAGCAATACATCACGCATAGTACAGGTTGGTGCTGTCAATTGTATAGCAAATTACGATTACATGATAACCAATGCAGATAGCAACAAACTATCATTCAAAGCAAATTCAATAGGTTCAAATCTCACCTATTATTGGTCTTTTGGTGATGGCAGCTATTCTAATTTAATGAATCCGACAAAAAAATATGGCGCTGCTGGCACTTATCCGGTTTCACTAACTATTAGCAGCAACAGCTTAAATTGCGTTAATAGAATTGAAAAGATTATTGAAGTTGCTAACACTTCATGCGAAGCCAATTTTGCGGTGTTTGTTGACTCAACAAGCAATACCGTTTATGTAAATAACCTATCAAAAGGTACAAATCTAAAATACAATTGGATATTTGGTGATGGCTTTACAAGTACACAAGTGAATCCAGCACATCAATTCAAAGCATCTGGCTACTATAGTATTGCTTTAGTTGTTCGAAATGAATCAACATCTTGTATGCATGCAAAAGAAGAAAAAATGCTTATTGCAAATCAAGGAAATGATTGCCATGCCAAATTCATCTTTGTAAAAAATAATTCGAGTGTAGTATTTAGTAATATTTCACGAGGTAAAAATATCATGGGCTATTACTGGAATTTTGGCGATCAAACAGGAAAAGCAAGTATCAATGATACCGTAATTCACAACTACCTGCCTGGATATTACAATGTCTGCTTAAATGCTTACGGTAAAAACGGAGTTTCAGACATGTCTTGTCAAACAATAAAAATTGATCCTCCTGCACAGCAAGATTGCAGAGCTAACTTCTCATATACCATTGATTCATCAATAAAAAGAGGAAGATTCAGTGACAAATCATACGGCAGTGTAAATACATGGAATTGGTTGTCTAATGAGGTAAGTATTTCAAATATTAAAAATCCTCTTTATGATTTCACCGATACTGGTTATTATGTAATAAAGTTGAAAGTCACAACAATCGATGGATGTAGCAGCAATCAATACAAATTAGTTCGCATTGGGGATAATGGTGGCAAAATAAAATCCAATTTCGCTTGTGAGTCTGACAGTTTAAAACAAAAAGCTGCAGGCTACCCAGTAGATTTCATAGGTATTTCACATGGCGATGCAGCAAAGCTAAAATGGAATTTTGGCGACGGAACGGGTGATAGCACCACTACAAATCCGAAACATGTGTTCGCACAAGCAGGTACCTATTGGGTTTGCTATACTATCAGTGATCCAATTACAGGTGATGAGAGTTCCTCATGCGATAGTATTCGCGTTGGTACTGCAAATTTAATTAATGAATTAAAGGTTGATGTTTTCACCGTTAACATTCGTCCTAATCCAACAAGCGATGTTGCAACAATAATATATACCATACCCTCAACAACAATCGTCAATTTAGATGTCGTTAATCTCGCAGGCAACACTATAAATCAGCTTGTAAATAACGAAAAACAAGAAGGGAAGCAAGAAATTGTATGGGATTGCAGCAAAACTCCAAGCGGATTCTATTACATCAGACTAAGAGTAGAAAGCAACACCATCATGAAAAAAGTTGTTATTATAAAATAATTTAAAGCCCGAAAGAATTATTTCGGGCTTTTTTTAATCTTTAGGCAAAAAAAAGGGAAAAGACTTATCCGATTCAATTTAAATATTAATAATTTTTTTTTCAATATTAAATCTAAATACGAATAAACAATGTGCCTAAGCATACCCGCACAAATTATCTCTATTGATGGCAACAATGCAAAAGTAAGTATAGGCGGAAGCATTGTAACGGCAAATCTACAACTCGTTGACGACGTAGTTGTTGGTGAATACATTTTGGTGCATAGTGGATTTGCCTTGCAGAAAATTAGCGAAGAGGAAGCTGCGGAAACACTAAAGTTATTTAAGGAATATGCTGATTTTAACAAGCTATTGGACAAAGAAGGAATATTGGGAATTAATACTGCTGAATGAAATATATTGATGAATATAGAGATAGAAGTGTAGCCTTAGCCATTGCTGCTAAAATCAAGCACATATCCAAAAAACCTATAGCCCTTATGGAGGTATGTGGAGGGCATACCATGTCCATTCACAAATATGGTATTCCTAGCTTACTGCCCTCAAACATAAAACTACTTTCGGGTCCAGGCTGCCCCGTTTGTGTAACCGACCGCCGTTTTATTGATCGTGCCATTGCCATGAGTCGTTTAAATGATGTAATAATTACAAGCTATGGAGATTTGATTCGTGTACCCGGAAGCAGCTCTACACTTGATAAAGAGAAGGCCTCTGGTGCAGATATACGAATGGTTTACTCAGTTATGGAATCGTTAGAAATTGCACGGAAAAACCCCAAAAAGCGTATTGTATTTCTAGGCATTGGATTTGAAACAACCTCTCCGGCGAGTGCTGTTGGTATCTTTAACGCGTTTAACGAAGAACTAAATAACTTTTTTTTTCTAAGCTCGCATAAAATGATGCCCCCTGCCATGGCAGCACTTATTGATGAAGGAGTGAAAATTGTTGGTTACATTGCTCCTGGCCATGTTAGCACTGTTACAGGCATTAGTATTTATGAATTTATTCCTGAGAAATATAAAATATCGGTTGTAGTATCTGGCTTTGAACCAACGGATATTTTACAATCTATTCTCATGCTCTGCGAGCAATACGAAAGCAATAGTCCAAAAGTTGAGATACAATATAAACGCGTAGTAAAACCTGAAGGCAATATAAAAGCACAAGAAATGCTTACTGAGGTATTTGAGCACAGCGACGATTGGTGGCGAGGACTAGGTTTATTGCCTAATAGCGGAATGAAGCTCAGAGCAAAATACTCAAAACTCGATGCCGAACTAATGATTGATGCACCACCTGAAGAAACAAGAGAACCCAAAGGTTGCATTTGTGGCGAAATACTAAAAGGATTAAAGACACCAAAAGAATGTAAACTTTTTGGCAAAGCATGTAAGCCCGAAGATCCTGTTGGCTCCTGCATGGTATCCAGTGAAGGAGCCTGTGCCGCATTTTATAAATACAGCAATGAGTAAAACCATTTTATTAGGGCACGGAAGTGGTGGGCGCATGACGCACCAATTAATTCAAGAAATATTTGTAAAGTATTTCAATAACGAAACGTTGTCAGAACAAACCGATGCGGCTATTCTTGAAAATCCAAATAAAAAAATAGCCTTTACCACCGATTCGTATGTTGTAGACCCGCTCTTTTTTCCGGGTGGGAATATTGGCAAACTCGCTGTTTGTGGAACGGTGAATGATCTTGCCGTATCCGGAGCGCAAGCACTTTATCTATCCTGCGGATTTATTATTGAAGAAGGGTTTTTATTTGACGATCTTGAAACAATAGTAAAATCAATGGCTGAAGAAGCATTTAAAGCTGGAGTTAAAATAGTAACGGGTGATACCAAAGTAGTTAATAAAAGTAAATGCGATAAAATTTTTATTAATACCTCTGGGATTGGCATAGTTGATAACAATCATACGCATATTGCCTCGGGCAATAAAATTAGTATTGGCGACAAGATTATTATCAATGGCAGCATTGGCGACCATGGTATTGCCATAATGGGATCGCGCGAAAATTTAAAATACGAAACGAATATAGAATCAGACTGTGCTTCACTAAATCACCTAATAAATAAAATCATAAAACAATGTGAGATTCACTTTATGCGCGATGCAACAAGAGGTGGCATAGCATCGGTAGTATGTGAAATAACACAAAAACATAAAATTGGCATTGCACTTGACGAATCTAGAATACCCATAAAAGAGAGCGTACGAGGCCTATGTGAAGTATTTGGGTTCGATCCACTTTATGTTGCAAATGAAGGAAAATTTGTTATTATTGCACCAAAAAAGGATGCCAATAAAATACTCGAGCTTTTGCAAGCAGATGAACTTGGCAAGGATGCTGCTATAATTGGGGAGATCACCGAAAATCATTTAGGCAAAGTAATTTTAAATACCTCTATCGGCGGAAAAAGAATGGTAGATATGCTGGCGGGAGAACAACTACCGAGAATTTGCTAAAATAAAAATGGAAAATTTTGAATATTAATCGGAACAAAGATGTTCAATATTGTTCGCCATAGAAAAGAAAAACAATTTTATTCCGAATCATTAAGAATTAAATGTTAATTGAATTATATATGCATGAATTATCAATTGCCGAAAGTATAATTGACATAGTTAAAACAGAAACAGCGCATCTTAAAACGCCTAAGATTTACGGGATAATTATTGAGATTGGGGCTTTATCAGGTGTTGAAATTGATGCCCTTGAATTTGCTTTTGAGGCTATTAAAAAAGAAAGCATTCTTAAAGATGCCGTAATCACTATTAACAAAATTGATGCTAAAGTGAAATGCATTGAATGTGATCATGTCTTCTTTCCTGATAACTTACATACAGCATGCCCTGTTTGCGGCAGCTTTATTCACAAAGTAATTACGGGGCAAGAAATGAAAGTTCGCTCAATTACTGCGGAGGAAAGGTAATATGTTTTAATTTGGATGAAAGCATGACGCTGAGGTGCCTCCTACTTTGGTATTTTAGAATGAAATTTGTTCTTGGTGTATCATTAATGCAGAATCAATAAATGTGATTTTATTAATAATAAAAGATATAGGTATTAACACCTCATCCATTTAAATCAATTCTAACAAAACAACATTCTCCACATGATGTGTATGCGGAAACATATCAACGGGCTGCACTCGTGTTACTTCAAAACGATCACTTAACAATTGAATATCGCGTGCCTGGGTTGCAGGATTGCAACTAACATAAACAATTTTCTTTGGCTCGCAAAACATTAAAGTGCTTACCACATCAATATGTAAACCAGCTCGTGGTGGGTCAACAATGGCAACATCGGGACGCCCATTTTTCACAATAAAATCGGGTGTCATAACATCTTTAACATCGCCAACAAGGAACTCCGTATTTGTTATACCGTTCAGTAATGCATTTACCTTTGCATCAGCAATAGCATCGGCAACACATTCAATACCAATTACACGTTTTGCGGAACTGGCCACATAATTTGCAATAGTACCAGTACCTGTGTACAAATCATATACCAATTCATCACCGCAAAGATCTGCAAAATCTTTGGCAACGGCATATAAACGTGCTGCTTGTAAGCTATTAGTCTGGTAAAAAGATTTTGGTCCAACTTTAAAATTCAAACTACCCATTTGTTCAATAATATGGTCGCGACCGCTAAAGCAAATAACATCCTGATCAGAGATATTGTCATTCGCTTTTAAATTAACAACGTACATTAAAGAGGTAATAGCTGGGAACGAAAGTTTAACAAATTCGAGAAGCTGGTTACGCATTTCCACATCGGTGGAGCCAAAAATAATAATTACCATCACCTCATCAGTTGTTGTTGTGCGCACAATGACATTCCTCAAAAAACCTTTTCCACCACGCAAATCATAATAGGGCATTTCATGCTCCACCGTAAAAGCTCTGATAGCATTACGAATCTGATTTGAAGGACTTCTTTGTAAATAACATTGATCAATATTCAAAATCTTATCAAAACACTTTGCAACGTGAAAACCAAGGCCATTGCCTATTGTCTGACCTTCCACCATATTTTCTTTTTCGAGCCAGCGACGATTAGCAAAAGTAAATTCTAATTTATTACGATATTCAATAGTATTTTCGGAAGGAATAATTGTACTGATGAGCGGCAATTCAACCTTACCAATGCGAGTAAGATTGTCAATCACTTGTTGTTGCTTGTATTTCAACTGATCCTCGTAGGGCATCATTTGCCATTTACAACCGCCACAAACTCCAAAATGACTGCAAAAAGGGACTAAACGACGATCCGATGGTTTTACCAAACGTTGCAAACGTCCTTCCATAAAACTCGCTTTGCTGCGCACCACAAGAATATCAGCAACATCGCCAGGTATTACACCCGGCACAAACAACACCTTCCCATTTACACGCGCTAAAGCCACACCTTCGGCTGCAACATCAGTAATTGTAATGTTTTCGAGTAATTTATAAGGTTTATTTTTACCCATGGTCAATTTTTTCACAAATCTACAAAAGAATGTTCAAATTACGATGTAAGAAGACATAGCATACTGGAATCGTATAAATCTGATTTACTGAACAATGAGTTTTTTTTTTCACAAATTTACCAAATACGTTTGTCTTTGCTTATTTTAGTGACAAATTATAAAAAAATGTTTACAGCCAAAGACAAGCAACAAATTGAATCGCGGGGTATTGCGCCTGCAGTAGTTGAATATCAACTTGAAATGTTTCGTAAAGGATTTCCTAAACTACCCATTAACAAGGCCTGTATAAATGGCGATGGTATTTCGAAATTAAGTGATGAACAAGTAAAAAAATACACCTCATTATTTGAATCTAGTTTAACACAATTTGAAGTTGTAAAATTTGTTCCTGCCTCTGGTGCTGCAACGCGCATGTTTAAAGAGCTTTTTGACTTTATGAATGGAGTTGCAAAAGACAAGCAGAAAGATGCTATTATAGAAGATAAGAAGAAAGATGTTAAGAGATTTTTTGATGACCTAAAGGACTTTGCATTTTACGAAGAATTTCGAAATCTCCTTTCAGCAAAGGGTTTTTCAATAGACGATTTTCTAAAATCAGACGATTACATTAGTTTGTTAAAATATTATCTGACACATGAAGGATTAAGTTACGGCAGTCTTCCCAAGGGTTTATTGCAATTTCATCAATACCCCAATGAGAACAGAACCGCCGTTGAAGAACATTTAATTGAAGGTGCCGAGTATTGCAAAGGCAAATCAAATGTAGTGAAAATTCATTTCACGGTTTCCCCTGAACATCAATCAGATTTTGAGAAACACATTGCTCAGGTTCGCTCAAAATACGAAAATAAATTTGGCGTAAGCTATCAAATTAGTTATTCGCAACAATCACCTTCAACGGATACCATTGCGGTTGATATGAATAACGAACCCTTTCGCGAAGCCGAAGGCAATCTGCTTTTTAGACCAGGCGGACATGGAGCTTTGCTTGAAAACCTAAATAATCTTCAAGCCGATATTATCATGATAAAGAATATTGATAATATAACCACCGATCAATTTAATACTACTACATTCTTATACAAAAAAGTTTTAGCTGGGGTATTACTCGAAATTCGCGAACATATTTTTAACTATCTAAAGCTACTAGAATCGGATAATTGCAAGGATTCACATATTAATGAAATATCAGATTTCATTAAAAACACATTATGTACGATACTCCCATCGAGCTATAATACCATGAGTGCTGATGATAAGAAAAAATATCTTTTCAACAAATTAAATCGCCCAATTCGTGTATGCGGCATGGTAAAAAACGAAGGCGATACCGGTGGTGGTCCTTTCTGGGCAAAGAATAGCGATGGAAGCATTTCATTACAAATAGCTGAAACCTCGCAAATTGATTTGGAAAACGAAAGCTCAAAAGCAATTTTTAAAAGCGCTACACATTTCAATCCAAATGATATTGCGTTAACCACAAAAGACTACAAAGGCTATAAATTTGATCTAATGAAATATCGTGACCCGGATACGGGTTTTATTTCAAAGAAATCGAAAGATGGCCGTGACCTAAAAGCACAGGAGTTACCAGGGCTTTGGAATGGCTCCATGTCCGACTGGGTTACCGTTTTTGTAGATGTGCCATTAATTACATTTAATCCGGTGAAGTCTGTTAATGATTTGTTGAAGAAGGAGCATCGGAATAGTTAGGATAGTTGGCAGAGGACATAATAATCAGATTTTATATTTATATAATAAACAGCAGCCAATACCGTATATAATATTCGTATATTAATAAGGTTAAACAATTACAAACCTTACATAAACAAAACCTTGATCCCAAAACCATGAATCCTTTAAAAACAAACATTTTCCTAAAAATAGGAATTATTGTGACCATTACCTTGTTACTATTAATTCCAACCGCCATGATTAAAGATTTAATCAGAGAACGCGAAGGAACTCAAAATGATGCCATACGCGAAGTAAGCTCAAAATGGGCTGAAGAGCAAACATTATCAGGCCCATACATCTCAATACCCTATACACGTTATTATAAGGAACGTGCAACAAAGGATAGTGGTGAGCGCATTATGCAAGTGAAAGAATACATTCATTTTCTACCAACCGATCTTAAAATAAATGGCGAAGTTTTTCCTGAAAAAAGAAACCGTGGTATTTATGAAATCGTTGTGTATAATTCTAAACTAAATATTTCAGGAGTATATAACAATATTAAATTCCGAGAATTGGATATTCCATTAAAAGATATTCATTTTGAAAAAGCCCGAATATCAATGGGAATACCTGATTTAAGAGGAATTGAAAAACAAATTGACTTAAATTGGAATAATGAACAATTCGCATTCGATCCGGGTAGTGTTTCAAATGACATTATTGAAAGTGGTATAAATGCACCCGTTAAAATTATTCCTAATGACAGTGCTATTTATAGCTTTTCATTTGATCTTGAGTTAAAGGGCAGTCAAATCCTCTATTTCATCCCTGTTGGTAAAGTTACCGATATTAAATTAAAATCGAAATGGAACAACCCGAGTTTCAATGGTGCATTTTTACCTGATAGCAGAACTACTGCAGATAGTGGCTTTAATGCTAATTGGAACATACTACATTTAAATCGAAACTTTCCTCAAATGTGGATAAGCAATCGTTATAAAGTTGAAAGTTCCGCTTTTGGTGTAGATTTGCTCTTACCTGTTGATAGTTATCAGAAAACAACTCGTTCCATTAAATATGCCATCTTGTTTATTATTTTCACATTCCTTGTGTTCTTCTTTGTGGAAATTCTCAACAAAGTTTTTATACATCCAATACAATACATTTTAGTTGGCATTGCATTGATTGTTTTTTACTCACTACTTCTATCAATTTCAGAGCATCTTAACTTTAATTTAGCCTTTATATCATCGGCAGTAGCAACACTCCTATTAATCACGGGTTACATTAAAGCGATTTTAAAATCATCAAAACTAAGCTATTTGATAAGTAGTATATTATGTATTCTATATTCGTTTATTTTTGTAATTATTCAAATGCAAGACTACGCCTTACTTATAGGCAGTATTGGAATATTCCTAATACTAGGCTTAGTAATGTTTGTTTCAAGAGAAATTGATTGGTATAACATCAAGATAGAACAATAAAAATTGACATTAGTCATGACGCTATTCAGTAGTGTCATGACTAATTATCTTATTCAAATGCTGTTTCACGAGGAGTCTTCAAGTTCATGTGACATCATTTATAGTTCTTAATTTGTAAGATAAATATCTAAATGACATATAAACTTGGTCAGTATTAAAACAAAAAACCTTTTGACTTTAATCCAAAAGGTTTTTTGTTTTAAAATAAGATTAAACGTTCTGATTATTCTTGTTTGAATTTTCCTAAATCATTCAGGTTGCTATGCGCAATAAAATCCGCTTTACCAGTATTTTGCGAGCGAGCAAATTTCAAAAATACTTCTGTTGTTTTCCAAAAGTTTTGTTCTCTATTTGTGTCCTGAAGTAACAAATAACCCATAATAATAAAGCCGGCCATTTCAACTACACGACGAGCATGAAAATCGATAAATGCGGGCGTATTAGCATCAATTACTTTCTTAACTGCAATCTCGTATTCAGCAGTCATATCAATTAAAATACGACGGTAGGTTTCTAATTCTGGCTTAAGTTCTTCTGCCTCATAAACTCTAATCTGAGTAAGCAATGCACCTGTTGTAACACCACGAATAGCAGCTACAACTTGCAATTGAGTCGTTCCTTCATAAATAGATGTAATACGAGCATCACGATAAATACGCTCCACTGGATAGTCTTTCATAAAACCAGAACCACCATGAATTTGAACGGCATCATAAGCATTCTGATTACAGAATTCTGATGAAAGGCCTTTACAAAGCGGAGTAAATAAATCGGCTAATTTTTGATATTTGCGCAGGTCATCTTTTTCTTCTTTTGTTAAAGGACGTTCCTCTGCAATATGCTCGTATGTTTTATAGAGATCAACAAAACGTGAAGTTTCATACAACATGGTACGTGATGAATCAAGCTTCGCTTTCATTAAAGAAAGCATTTCATATACTGCAGGGAATTCAATAATTGTTTTTCCAAACTGCTTACGCTCTTTAGCATAAGCCAAAGCTTCACGATATGAAGCATCACAAATTCCAACAGATTGAGCACCTATACCCAAACGAGCACCATTCATAAGTGCCATTACATATTTAATAAGACCTAACTTTCGTTGACCACAGAGTTCAGCTGGTGCATTTTTAAAAACCAATTCACAAGTAGGTGAACCTTTAATACCCATTTTATTTTCGATACGACGTACAGTCATTCCGCCTTCTTTTTTATCAAAAATAAACATAGAGAGACCACGGCCATCTGTCGTTCCTTCTTCTGAACGAGCAAGTACTAGAGAGATATCACCATCACCGTTAGTAATGAAACGTTTCACACCATTAAGATACCATTGATTTTTCTTTTCGTCAAAAGTAGCTTTTAACATTACGGCCTGTAAGTCACTTCCAGCATCTGGTTCAGTAAGATCCATTGCCATTGTTTCACCAGCACAAACGCGTGGTAAATATTTTGCTTTTTGCTCTTCACTTGCATATTCATGAATCGTTTCAGCACAATCTTGCAAGCCCCATATATTCACAAAACCAGCATCAGCACGTGAAACCATGTCTGCTGCCATAATATAAGGAATAATAGGCATATTTAAACCATTGTACTTACGTGGTAAGGTTAAACCCATAAGATCAGCTTTCACCAATGCTTCATAATTTTCCTGAGTACCTCGTGCATATTTAACGTTTCCATCAACAATCTGTGGGCCATCGTGGTCAACACTTTCTGCATTAGGGCCAATAATATTACCACATATATCACCGACTATTTCAAGAATTTTATCGAAGGTATCCATCGCATCTTCAAAATCAATAGGTGCGAATTCATATTTATCTTTCTCAATAAAGTTACGTTCTTTGAGCGTAACAATTTTCTTCATTAATGGGTGATTAAGATGAAATCTTAAATCCGGACTGTCTGTATAGAAATTAGCCATTTTAGTCTATTTTATTGTTTCAGATTACTTTGTATTCTGTTTGTAATACTTAATCATTTTAGGTAGTACAGATTCAACACTGCCCGTAATAACATAATCCGCAATCTTATTTATAGGAGCCGTTGCATCGTTATTTATTGAAATAATCATAGCCGATTCTTGCATACCTGCAATATGCTGTATTTGCCCTGAAATACCACAAGCTATATATAATTTTGGTCGCACAGTAACCCCAGTTTGACCGATCTGACGATCATGATCAGCATAACCAGAGTCAACAGCAGCACGCGAAGCACCCACTTCACCACCAATGGTTGCAGCTAAATCAAATAACAAATTGAAATTCTCTTTGCTGCCAACACCGTATCCGCCAGCAACTACAATAGCTGCATTCTTCACATTTACTTTTGACTTTTCAATATGACGCTCAATAATTTTAACAACAAACTCTGTGTCGTTTGCATATTTCTTTACGTCCAATTGAACAACATTACCTTTACGTTTTGAATCAACAATCTCTTTTTTCATTACCCCTTCACGTACGGTAGCCATTTGAGGGCGACAATCCGGATTAATAATGGTAGCAATTATATTCCCCCCAAATGCTGGGCGTATTTGATACAAAAGATCTTTATATACTTTATCATTCTTCTTGTCTTCATGTTCACCAATCTCAAGACTGGTACAATCAGCAGTTAAACCACTGGTTAAAGCTGACGATACGCGTGGACCAAGGTCGCGACCAATAGTGGTAGCACCCATTAATGCAATTTGTGGTTGTTGTTCTTTAAAAAGATTAACGGTAATTGCAGTATGAGGCAAAGTTGTGTATGGGTATAAGCGTGCGTCATCAGCAAGATATACCGTATCGGCACCATACGGAAACAATTGATCTTCAATGCCTGTCAATTTACTTCCAATAACTAAAGCTTCAAGTTTGCATTTTAACTGATCAGCAAGCTTACGGCCTTTAGTCATCAATTCAAGACTCACTTCTGAGATCTTTCCTTCATCGAGTTCGCAATAAACGAATAAATTATTCATGTTTGATCTATTTTCTGTTTAGCAATTATCCAATGGTATGATTTGAGATGAGCTCTTGCATCAACTCACTAATATCCTTATCTGCATCGCTTATGCGTTTTGACTCCTTTGCTTGAAAAACGATATTATCAATTTTTTTCACTTTTGTTGGTGAACCAGAAAGTCCAAGCTGCTCACGATCGCATTCAATATCATTTACACTCCATTCTTTTATGTTTAAGAATGGGCGATCGTTAAAAATATTATTGATATAATCTTCATCTTTTTCTTGACGTTCGCTCGTGGTGGTAGCATGTTTATACTTCATTAACCAACGAGCATTACGTGGGCGACATTCAGGAGCAGAAGAATTAACCGTTATTACCATAGGTAGTGGACCCTCTGCAAGCTCTACTCCTCTTTCGAGACGGCGCTTAATACGTATCTTTTTTGAGTCAGCTGAAATAATCTCTTCGGCATAAGTAATTTGAGGAAGTCCTAATTTCTCAGCAACCTGCGGGCCTACTTGAGCTGTATCGCCATCAATTGCCTGACGACCACAAATAATAATATCAAAGTCTTTAATCTTACGCATTGCACAAGCAATAGCGTAGGATGTAGCCAAGGTATCAGCACCAGCAAAGGCTCTATCTGTTAACAAAATACCATCATCAGCACCTCGGTATAAACCTTCACGAAGAATCTCTGCGGCTCGCACTGGCCCCATCGTTAAAAGGGTAATTGTTGTGCCCGGAAACTTGTCTTTCAATCGTAGAGCCTGTTCCAAGGCATTCAAGTCTTCTGGGTTGAAAATTGCGGGTAAAGCAGCACGGTTCACCGTACCATCGGCTTTCATCGCGTCTTTTCCGACATTACGTGTGTCGGGTACCTGTTTGGCAAGTACAATAATCTTTAATCCTTTCATTAAATATGCATTTTATACAACGTGTGCAAAGATATAAATTTATGGGAATAAAAAAACCTCTTTTAAAAACAGCTAAAAGCATGCTGATACACATGTAATTACATCTATTAAACAATCATTTATTTACACTATATTTACTAGTAATATTCAACACGCATTGATTTACTGCATATTAGCAATTTAAAGAATTCGCTCATCTTTTTGACTATTCTTCTGATTAGAGTATATTTAAAAAAAAACAAAGAATGAACCTTGCTATTTTTATTGCAATACTTGCTATTAATAAACTACTTCTCGGCATTCTGATGTATAGTCTCCAATTACAGATGCCACAAATACGTGCTATAAAATGCTATGTTTCAGGTAGTTTTGTGACATCAGCGGGTCTTTTGGTATTCGCATTTTTTCCTTACCCGAGTCCATTATGGATAGATTTCTCATTTTCAAGCACTTTTAATGTTTTAATCCTCACTGGAGACATTATTTTTTTAAATGGAATATTTTCATATTTAGGAAAAAGGATGCCCAAATCAATCTGAATTTTACCATTTCTTCCCTTTTTAAATGTTTTCATCTTTACCATACTACACAAATCATTAGCCATTCGTTACCCAGCTAATGTTGCTATCTCAATTATTTTATACTCCCTATCGGGTTTTGTTTTCTTTAAAAGGAAAAACGCAAGCTCAACGACGAATTTATATTTGGTAAGCGGGGCTCTATTTTTTCTATGCTGGTATTCAAGTAACCCGATTCTGCTTATCACTTTTTTTCACACCTACTGATCCCTTTGCTTCAAATCCAATTTCAATTAGTCTAATGACTTTAGCTGGTATTAGCATGAACCTTTTAGCGTTCAATATTATTATGATTATTACCGGAGATCTGAATAGGGAATTAAAAAGTAAAAACGAGCGTAAAAATAAATTATATTCAATTATTTCGCACGACTTACAAGGCTCCATATCAAACATCTCCAATTACATCTTTTTATTAAAAACAGCACTTAACAAAAATGATATTCCAAAAGCAGAAGAACATTTGTCTAGTATTGAAAAAGTTTCGTTTTCTTATCGTTATCAACTTGAAAATATACTTTACTGTAGTTGAAGTCAATTGAAACAAATAACAGTAAACACAAAAAATAATGATTTAAATCCTATCATAGCGGAGGTTATAAAATCAAAGGAGCCACAAGCTAAATTTAAAAATATAAACATTCAATTCAGTCCCAATATAACTATAAATGCATTCTTTGATGCAGACATGATTGCTATTGTAGTACGAAATCTAATTTTAAATGCCATTAAATTCTCCTACCCAAACCAAAAAATAATTATTCAATCGAATACTATAAACACCTTTGCAGAGGTATTTATACACAACTTCGGAATTGGTTTTGATGACCGTAATTTGCAAAAGACACTTAACACAAAGAATCCCATCTCAACCAAGGGCACCGAACATGAAATGGGAAGTGGAATTGGACTTCTTATTTGCCGCGAATTTATAGAAAAGAATAATGGGACAATATCAAGCTCACTCGGTAATGAGTGTGAAATTCGAATTACATTACCTATAAAAACTATTATTACAGACTAGATGACTAAACGCAAAAAAATACTTATCGTTGATGATGACCAATATAATGTTGAGATTGTTTCTGTAATTCTTTCTTATGGATACGACATCTATAAAGAATATAGCGAAAGTGAAACCATCCATTTTATAAAAACCACTATAGTTGATCTAATCATACTTGATTGAAATATGCCAGAAATAAATGGTTTAGAAACATTAAAACAAATAAAATAAAATCAAATAAAGAAACTCGTGAAATACAAGTTATCATGATGACGGGTTATATGACAGAACAGGAGCATTTACTTGATGTTTATAGAATAGGGGTTATTGATTTTATTAAAAAGCCATTTGACAATTTAGAAGTTATTGCTCGAGTAAATTCGGCTGTAAAACTGGCTAGTTATTTTAAAGATGCAATAGAAAGAAAGATGCGAGAACTCTTGCATATAGCAATTCGTTTGGATGAAAGCAAAGTAGTTCTAAAAGAAACCATGGATACAATTGAGAGCATACAAGCTCTAAATCCCATTCATGATAATCAAAAAATACAAACATCTTTAGCCAACTTAAGATGCACATTAGCAAATAACATAGCCGATACAAATTGGAAGGAGTTCAACAACCATTTCATTGAAGTACATCCTGATTTTTATCAAAATCTATATATAATACACATCGACCTAATCCCAGCTGAACTAAGACTCTGTGCTCTTTTAAGACTAAATCTATCCTCAAAAGATATATCGGCAATTATTCATTCAAAACCCGATAGTATTAAAGTTGCACGCAATCGATTACGAAAAAAGCTCCATCTGTCAGAAGAAGCAAACCTAACAACCTATTTAGTCAAATTTTAGAACATCGCTTCGTAAAACTACATTTTGCCCAAAAAGCCTTAACGAACCTTTAGTAAATGTTTACTTTTTGATTACCCTCTCTTTCAAATTCAAAATATCCATTGACATAACTTTGCTTTTTAACTGATTTTACGAAGGTTTAATGAAAATAGTGTTAAAAAACATATCATTAAATTCTTTCTCTAATCTATAAATTGATTTTGCATTATCATACACCTCCGACACGTTTTGACGTATCAATCAGATAGTTTCGCAAGAAAAAGAAGATATTAAATTTTTCTCAGCGATTTCCTGATGAACTTTCATGTAGAGAGCACTTTAGAGATGTAAGAATTAAAAACG
>JBBRXJ010000061.1:0-22004 GCA_038248505.1 Bacteroidales bacterium | reverse complement strand
CGTTTTAACCAAAATATAGCCAAAAAAACGCTATCCGGCATTACAAAAAAATTAAGTTGCTAATCTCGTTTTTATTTGCGATTTTTGGGTATATATTTATCTTTATGAAACCCACATGTAAACTTTCTGTTAACAAAAACACAGATGAAAATAGCACCATGCATGTTGATCAGGATCCTGACCAAACACATGTAGGTTCCATTCGACCTATAAAAAATAATTATTTACGGATGAAAATAAAAAAATATTATGATTTATAAACTATCAATTATCATTCCTGTCTATAACGAAGAAAAAACCATTGAACGAATTTTAGAGAAACTAAAATTCGTTCAATTAATTAATGGGATTGACAAAGAGATTATTATCGTTAATGATCATAGTTCAGATGCTTCAGAAAATGTGATAAAAAAATATTTGGCTGAGAATTCAACAGAGAATATCAAATATGTTTCGCATTTCAAAAATAAGGGAAAGGGTGCTTCTATACATACCGGTATTTTACATGCAACTGGCGATTATTTAATTCTTCAAGATGCCGATTTAGAATACAATCCAGAAGAGTTTAATCTGTTATTAAAACCTGTTATTGATGCTGATGCTGACGTAGTTTATGGCTCCCGTTTTATTGGTGGTAATGCACATCGTATCTTGTTTTTCTGGCATACACTAGGTAATAAAATGCTAACATTTTTATCAAATATGTTTTCAAATCTCAATTTGAGCGATATGGAAACCTGTTATAAATTAATACGTACCGATATTATTAAAAACACTAAACTTCAAGAAAAACGTTTTGGATTTGAACCCGAAATAACGGCAAAGCTTTCTAAAATAAAGGGTATTAAGATTTATGAAGTGGGCATTTCGTATTACGGACGAACATACAAAGAAGGAAAAAAAATCAATTGGATAGATGGAATACGGGCATTTTATTGTATTTTTAGGTATAATTTGTTTGATTAATAGATTTTTTAATGCTCGTTTCCTCTTAGGCTGCACCACCGTAAATAAATTTTTATTTAGATATCTTTTATTTGAGACTCCACAATTGGCAATTCATTGAAGCAATCAAACGGAATTACAAAATGATTTAAAATAAAATAGTTTGAAATATACGTCACCTCTAGTGTTGTTCATATAAAATTATAGCTCTTATAATAAATTCACATTAGCCTTGTTTTTCAAAATAATCACGAATTGTACGTTCAATAACATTCTTATTAAAAGGTTTACAAAAATATTTATCAATGTAGCCTAATTTAAGGGCTTCGCTTATTTCACTTGATATGTCGTATCCGGTAAGTATAATAAAAACAATATTCGGGAAAAGCTCGCGTACTTCTTTACTAAATTCAATGCCATCCATTCCAGGCATCTTCATATCGCTTATAACAACTTTAATTTCTGAATGTGAATTTAAAATAGCAATCCCTTCCTGTGCTGTTTCGGTAGTATATACAGTAAATGTTTTTTTAAAAATAATTCGAATAAGTTCCAAGTTAATTGGTTCGTCATCTACATATAAAATAGCCATTAGATGCTCCATACTCTAGTTATTAATAATTGATAGATTTATTTTAGCCATTGTTCCTTTACCGAGTTCAGAAGTGAAAATTATACTTCCATTATGTTCATGAATGATATTATAGGTTATAGACAAACCTAAACCAGTACCTCTTCCGGGCTCCTTAGTAGTAAAAAACGGGGTAAATATTTTTGGTAAATTATCCTTACTAATGCCTGCTCCATTATCACTGATAGATATCTCAACTTTATCTTTATCTATAGATGTTTTAATAGTAATAGTACCATTTTTGGAAATAGCCTGATAAGCATTTGATAAAATATTTAAAATAGCTTGATGTAACTTCCCTTCATTGCCTCGTATCAGCGGATCCGACTTGGAATACTGTTTAACAATCTCAATTTTATGTTTTAATTGATTTCCCAACATTACAATACAATGATCAATGACGGTATGCATATTACAAATCTCATTATCAGCATCACTCCTTCTGCTAAAATGACTTAGACTAGCTACAATTGATGAAGCCCTATCAACTCCTACATTTATTGCATTAAGTAATGGCGATAAAGTATCCGAATGTTCTAATAAATGGTCATTAACATATTCTTGTAAACCCAAAGCACCGCCATGAATAAAATTTAGAGGGTTGTTTATTTCATGTGCAACACCTGCTGCTAGTATTCCCAAAGAAGCCATTTTTTCAGACTCCACCAATTGCTTTTGTGTTTGATGTAATTGATCAATGGTTGCTTGTAATTTTTCACGCTGATTAAATAATTCATCATTGGCAGATGATAATTCCTCATTTGTAGAAGCCAACTCATCATTTGAAGAGGCCAATGCTTGTGTTCTTTCATTTACTAATTGTTCAAGATGCTCTCTATGTTTAATGAGCTCATTCTCCATTATTTTTCTATCCGTAATATTTGCGATAGAACTTAAAATAACTTTCTCATCATTCATTTTAATAATACGTGATGAGAAAAATATATCAAGGTGCTTCCCATTTTTTACATGTAAGTGTGCCTCTACATTTTCTATAACACCTGTTTTATAAAGCTTTTTTGTGACATATCCATTTTGTTCATATTTCAAAATCACTCCGGCTTCTTCCATTGTTTTTCCAATAGTATCATCATCGCTAAGTCCAGTCTCCTTTTTATAACTATCATTAACAAGAATATATCGTCCCTTCATATCTGTTAAAACAAGCGAATAAGGAGACAATTCTATTAAGGTTCTAAATCGCTCCTCACTTTGTTTTAATGCTAGTTCTGCTTTTTTTCTTTCACTAATATCGCGCATAGTATCCATTAAATACAAAGGATTACCTTCTACATCTTTTATAACAGTAACATTAAATTCTGCAGGAAAAACACGTCCATCTAAACATAAAACATCGGCTTCAATATTATTCATAGATCCCTGTTCTATTAACTTTGGCATTACACTATAAATCGCAGCCCTACTTTTCTCTGTCATAAGATTAAAAGCAGTTGTTCCTACAAGTGATCTGCTATGCTCCGCACCAACCATCTCAACTTTTCGCTTATTAACAAAGAGCATAATTCCATTCAAATCCATAAGAGAAATTCCATCTTGAGATGTTTCTATTAAAATACGATAACGTTCTTCGCTCTCAATAAGCATTTTCTCCATTTGCTGTCGTTCTGTAATATCAATAATGATACCTCGCAAACCAACGGGATTGGCATTATCTGAAACAATTCTAGTATAAATTTCAATCGGAAATAAGCTGCCATCTTTTTTAATTCCAGTATATCTATAACCGAAAGACTCTTCGCCTTGAATTCTACGTTGAATATTAAACTTTACCTTTTCAATATCAGAAGGCAATACGGTGCTGAATAGATTCACTCCACTATTAAAATCATTAAGAGAGTAGCCAAAAAGATTTAATCCACTCTTATTTACATAGGTAAGATTTCCTTTCAGATCGGCTTCAAATACAGTTTGTGGTAATAAATCACTCATATCACGATAGCGTTTTTCGCTTATTTTAAGGGCTTTCTCAGCTTGTTTTCGATCATTTAATTCTCGGCGAGTACGTTCAAGCGAATTTCTGAAAATTGTATGAATAAAATATGAAATGATTCCTGTAAAGAGGATAGAAATAGAAGTATCTAAAAAATAATCAAAAGCTACTGCATTTGTTATGGCCTTGCTCCTTAACATAAATAAAACGAAGATGAGTAGTATTACAATATTTATAGCGGTATAAAGTAAAATTATCCATCTTCTTTTTCTTAGAAATAATGGCGTTGATGCTATTAATGCAATAATAAAAACAATCGTATCAAGTCTTGAAAAGGGCTCTACAGAATCCATCCATATCACAGCCCATAAACACAACATGCCAATAATAAGTAACATGTTCGCCGATAATGTATAATAACCGCGCAACAAAATTAAGAAACAACAAATGAAAAATACATTAGTTACAATAAGTAGTACTAAAATAGGAAAATATGAGCCAAATTTACCAATATTAATAAATTGCGTATATGCTGCTTGAAGAATTAGGGGAACCATTAAGGTAATAATAACAATATACAAATAATATACAAATTTTGCCCGCTGAAGAATTTCATAATCGGCATTCTTATATAAAAAAAGTAATTTAGGTAGGCTATCAGGAACTACATCGTTTTTTATTGTATTTTCCTTCATCGTACAAATTTTTAATATTTTTATTAACCTAATATATTGAGAAAAAATAGAATTTCAATAGGAAACTTATTCCAAATTTTGAGTATTTTAAAATATAATGAAGGAAAAATTATAATTCATTGATATTTATATGAATATAACACATTCTTTCCTCTACTCCACCCTAAGCATGTATTTAATTAAATTATTAATTCTCGTTTTTTCGTTTTTATTCTTTCTGAAATGCAGTTATTTAATTTATGAAATAAAAATGTAGGTTAAAATTGTTTGCATTTATCATATTATTCAAGCATATTTGAAACGGCGCTTATACTCAAATTATCTCAGCTAATCTGATTTGTGCCCTAATGATATATTTGCAACCAAATATGCCTACAAAATAATGAAGGCAAATAATATAATATATGAGAAAAATAATTTTATTACTACCCATTTGTATTTATTTTAATAGCTGCAACTCAAATAATAATTACCTAAACCCAGCTTTGCAAGTTGATAAAAGGGTTGAGCTGCTTCTTAAACAAATGACTCTCGATGAAAAAATTGGTCAGATGTGCCAATATGTTGGTGAGGCTGAGAAAAATAACAAAAGTGCTGCTCTAAATGAAGATGAGAAAGTAAACTACGCATTAGCTACTCAAGAAAAAGCGGCATTAATTAAACAAGGTAAAATTGGTTCATTTCTCAAAGTCCCAAGCTATAAAGAAGCCAATTATTTGCAAAGACAAGCAACTCAATCGAGACTTAAAATACCTTTACTTATTGCAACAGATGCCATTCATGGGCATGGTTTGTATGAAGGCTATGTTACAATATATCCAACAGAAATTGGTATTGCTGCATCTTTTGATACATCGGTAGCTCGACTAATTGCACAATATACCGCAATCGAAATGAGAGCAACGGGAAATCACTGGGCCTTTTCGCCCAACATTGAGATATCGCGCGACCCAAGATGGGGGCGATTTGGTGAAACGTTTGGTGAAGATCCTTACCTTGTTTCAGCTATGGGTGTTGCCATGATTAAAGGATATCAGGGAAATGATTTTTCAAATCCCAATAATGTTTTGGCCTGCGCTAAACACTTTGTTGCTGGAGGAATTCCTAATAATGGAATGAACGGTGGCCCTGCTGATATTTCTGATCGTACGCTCAATGAAATATTTTTTCCACCATTTATAAATGCTATTAATGCAGGAGTTTTTACTATCATGCCTGCACATAACGAAATAAATGGTATGCCTTGTCACGCTCACAAAGAGTATCTCACAAGTCTTATTCGCAATAAATGGAATTTTAATGGTTTTTTTATTAGCGATTGGATGGATATTGAGCGTCTTAACAAAACACACAAAATAGCCGAAACACCTGAAAAAGCATCACAATTAGCTGTACTAGCTGGAATGGATATGCACATGCATGGTCCTAATTTTTTTGATCACATTAAAACGGCTGTTGAGAATGGAACCATTCCTATGGCACGTATTGATGATGCTGTAAGGAAAATACTAAAAGCAAAAATTCAACTAGGACTTTTTGAAAATAGATTCGTTGATTCGTCTAAAATTGATGCACTTTTGCTTTGCCCAACCCATAGGCAATATGCTCTCGAATCGGCTCGCAGAACAATTACGCTATTAAAAAATAAACAGCAAATCTTACCTCTTAGTAAAAATATAAAATCCATATTTATTGGTGGCCCAAATGCTAATAATCAATCACTACTTGGCGATTGGGCTCGTATACAGCCTGATTCAAATATAACAACCGTTCTTGAAGGCATAGAATTACAAGCATCGTCAGACACCAAAATAAATTTCGCTGCATGCAACGAAGATCCCTATAAAATAAGCACACAGGAAATAACTGCTGCTACAAAATTAGCTAGCAAATCTGAAGTAGCCATTCTAGTTGTTGGCGAAAATTCATTACGTTTTTCCGATAATAAAACATGTGGAGAAAATCTGGATAGAGCTGATATTGACCTCGCCGGTAAGCAAAAACAACTTGTTGAAGCAATTGTTGCGACAGGAGTTCCCGTTATTTTAGTTCTCATAAACGGAGCACCTATTGCTTCTGCAAAACTCTTTGACACGGTTGCGGGTATTATTGAAGCATGGGAACCGGGTATGTATGGTGGCCATGCAATTGCTGAGGTACTTTTTGGCGATTACAATCCTAGTGGCCGATTACCAGTTACTATACCTCGTAGTACCGGACAAATACAAGCATTTTACAACTACAAACCATCCGCATTCCATCGTGGTAGGTATAAGGAAGAATCTATTAAACCACTTTTTGATTTTGGCTTTGGACTGTCCTATACAAATTTTGATTATTCTAATCTTAAAGTAAAAGAAAAAAATTCATCAAATGAAAATGTCAACATTTCATTTGATATAAAAAATACGGGCATTCAATCAGGTAATGAAACAGTACTAATTTTTATTCGCGATTGTTATAGTAGCTATACAAGTCCTATAAAAAAACTAGTTGGATTTAAACGAGTATCCCTTAATCCACAACAAAGCCAAAATATTCAATTTACCATACAAAATAATGATTTAGCAATATTCGATGCCAATTTGAAACCAATTATTGAAAAAGGCGAATTTGAAATTATGATTGGAATTGATAAACTAAAAACCACAATTATAGTGGAATAGGCTAATCAAGGGGTATAAATATTAAATAAAATTGAAAACTCATTTGCTATAAATATTTTCTGTTTACTTTTATCACCCATCATGCTTACTTTATCGAGTATATAACTTATTATTGACGTATTTATTTACACTTTTTTATATATGGAAAAACAAAAAAATAATTCATTTGTCAACATCCTCGTAAATATCGTTATACCCGTTATTGTACTGAGCAAATTTAGTAAAGAAGAATATCTGGGACCCGTTTACGGCTTAGTAATAGCATTATCGTTGCCTTTAATTTATGGCATTTATGAACTAATCATTCAAAAGAAACGAAACTTTATATCGGTTATTGGTTTTGTTGGAATTTTACTTACTGGAGCTATTGGTTTGTTGCATCTTCCGCTTCATTTAATAGCCATTAAGGAAGCCGCAATTCCTTTATTAATAGGTATAGTCGTGCTTATATCTACAAAAACATCCTGGCAACTTATTCGAAAGTTTATTTATAATCGAGAATTGTTAAATATTGATCTGATTGAATCAAAACTAAGCACTTCAAGCTCACTCGATCAATTGAATACAATTCTAACACGTGCTAATATATTTTTTGCGAGCTCTTTTTTTATCTCTTCAGTATTAAACTTTGTACTTGCAAAAGTAATTGTACATAGTAATCCCGGAACTCCTAATTTTAACGAAGAAATGGGGCGAATGACCATGCTTAGTTTTCCAGTAATAGTAGTACCTTCTTTAATAATTATGCTACTTGTTTTATGGTATTTGTTTGCAAAACTTAAAGGCCTTACCCAACTAAATTCAGATCAATTATTTTCAGAAAAAATAAAGAGTTAAAAAAGGTTTTAATTCTGTTAAACTATAAAAAGATTGTAGCAAAAGTAATACTAAAATTGGTTAGATTATTAGGAATGAAAACATCAGATGACGAATATAACTACTCACTTACTTCATTATCATCAGAAAGCGACTCCTCATTTTCAGGAATATCTGAGAAACTATTCTTTGTCTTAATAATAATTGGGTTTTTAAAGTCAATATCATTATCACTCTGATCTTCTTCAAAAGATATATTGGAATTTACCCATATTCCTAAACGATAGTTTATAGATTTTATCTCTGAAAAATCTTTTATGCAAATTAACTGATCATTAAAGTCTAAAACTCCCAAATGTTTTAGAGCTTCCACTTTATACTTCTTAATAATTATTTCATCTTCTTTATTTAAACTGCCTTGAGGGTTGAGATATAAACTTATTTCAAAAGCAGGAGTAATACTATTTGAACTGTCACCCTCAGCATGTACCTTAAAGTTAATTCCCTTTATAGTCTGACTTACTTCATCGTATATCGAGAAATATAAATCTTCTTCTCTATTTAATGGGTAAACATTTGTTGATTCAATCGTTTGGCTTCTTAGTAAAAAGTTTATTGCCAAAAATGAAAAAATGTACAATGATTTTCATAAATGATATTTTCATCTGTAAAAAATTTGAATTATATATGGTCGTTTGTTTGAGGCGAAGGAACTCGTATATGAATTTTCATCCTTGTAAGTTTAATAAACATGCTCGTTTCACAGTATTAATTTAAACGATTTGCTTTAATTAAATAAAAAATTTTATCGGTATCGCGTATTATACTATTCACTTGGCAAAATCTCTATCATTTTTATTTCTGGTAAACTAAGTATATTAATAATTTCAATTATTGGCATATTAACATCCAAATCTAAACCTGCAAACGATATTATTTCTACACCATACTTAGCAAGAGCTTTGAATGATAATGGACTTGTAAAACGAATTGAAAGCTTAATATAGTAGTAGTCTTCTATTTTATCAAGATTGTATTTTTTTATTAGGGAATCAGAAGGAATGTAATTGTCTGAAAACTGAAGCTTACGTTCACTAATAACAACATTAAGCAAATTTTGAAGACCTAAACTAGCTTTACTAAATTCCATATTTTGAGCATGTATATTCGTAGTGCTAATGAATATAGCAGTTAAGATAAAAAGTAAAAATATAGTATTGGCTTTTTTCATGTTTTAACTATTAAACGTAAGCATATTAAATAAGTTACAAATACCCTACTACTATTACTTAAACAAATTACATTTTGAATAAACTATCTCGCAGCAGAGCTGACAAGGTATTAATTGATAAACATTTTCTTTCGAAGCAGAGCTTCGAGAAATATAAACCTGAAATCCATCTTCTCCGCAGCAGCGAGGTGTCACATGGTAAAACCCAACGTATAGTAGGCAATGTAAAATGTTACTGCATAAATGTAATTGAAAATTTCAGGCAATCCTTAACAAATAAAGCCTAATGATCCTTACTTTTCGTATTGTTGTATTATAAAAGTGATTTTATAGTATTAGTAAATTCAAAAATCGACATTACTTATTTTTTTCTATTTCGTCATAATAACTTTTTAAAATAAAAAACGCTTTCTTTTTATCGCCCGTTGTACCATATAATCCTTTTCTATTATACCCGTCTTGAATACCCGGTAGCATTCTTTTCGGTGATCTAAAATCGACTAAAAGCCAAGGTGTCATCCCACTTAATTGGGGTATGTTTCTTAACATTTTAATGCTTTGAATATATAAGTCTTCTTGATATTCTTCTGACCATCTCGTAAGCTTATCATCATGAAAACCAGCTAAAGCACCTCCTCCAAATTCAGAAACAATGACTGGTTTATTGTAATGAATTTCCCATTTCACCATATTGCATTTCTCTGGTAAACCATCATACCATCCAACATACTCATTAAAGCTAACTACATCTGTATATTCAGCAAATGGATCTTCAACAACCTGCGTTAATGGCTCCCCTTTTTTTGCTTGTTTTTCCATTGCCGCACTTATTAAACGGGTATTATCCATCTGTCGGGTAAGTTTTGCCATCTCAATAAGAAACGTATCTCGTGTTGTACTGACAGGAGTTTCGTTTGCCATGGACCAAATAATTACAGACGCTCTATTAATGTCTCGTGTTATAATTTCACTCATTTGCTTTTTTGCATTTTCAAGTGTTTCTTTATTTTCCCACATTATAGTCCAATACAAAGGATTTTCCTCCCAAACTAAAATACCCATCTCATCTGCCATTCGTATCATATTTTCATTATGAGGGTAGTGTGCCAAACGCACAAAATTACAATTTAACTCACGAGCCCATCCTAACAAAAGTTTTGCATCTTCTGTAGAATAAGCTCTTCCTTTTCGCATAGGATTTTCTTCATGAATACAAATACCACGTAAAAAAATAGGGTTACCATTAAAAATTATTTGATTGCCTTTCGTCTCAATAGTTCTAAACCCAATACGATCTTTTACCGTCGACTCGCCATAATGAATAATTACATCATATAATTTTGGATTTTCTGGCGACCAATACTTAATACCTTTTACCTGAAATTCAAAATTCTTTAGCTGATCAATATTCTTTAAAATATTAAGCTCTGGTATTTCAATGCTGCATTTTGTTTCTAAAGGGGGACCGTCTAGTACAATACTTCCAGATATAACATCCTTCGTTCCTTTTTTTAATTGAACAGCAAAATGCTTTACAAAAGTTACAGGTACCTCAATTAACATCACATCGCGCGTTATACCACCATAATTCCACCAATCGGTATTCAAAGTTGGTACCGCTTCACGTTTTCGTTTATTATCTACTTTAACAATTAAAAAATTATCCTTTTCTCGAAGTAAATTTGTTATCTCAAAATTAAATGGTGTAAAACCTCCTATATGAATACCAAGTTTTTTCCCATTAAGATATACATGTGTTTCATAATTTGCAGCAGCAAAGTAAACAAACACACGATTTAAGTTAGTACTTTTTGAATAGTCAAATTTTCTTCGGTACCAAATAGTCCCTTCATAATAAAGTAACTTATCATCTTGGCTATTCCAATCTCCCGGAACCATAAGTGTTGGTGACGCATCAAAGCTGTATTCAACTCGATCACTTTTATCGTTTGGTTTTCTATCAATATAAAAGCCTCCGTAATTTGGATCGGCATTATTCTCCGCATCAAAAGCCATATAACGATAATCATAAAAACCAGATTCATAAGGGTCAATAATATAATTCCATTTGCCATTTAGTGACAAAATATTTCGATTATACACATTGCTTATTAAACTTTGTCCATTAATAAAACAACTTAAAATGAACAGGTTAATAAATAGCGTTGTAACTTTTTTCATTATGAATAGCGTTTATGAATATACTGATTTTGATGATATGTCTGTTTAATTGTGAAATTTATACAAAATTTACTAATTTCATTCCTCTAAAAAACAAAAAAAATGTATATTGCGATATAGAAGGGCATGCTCAAGAATTTATTTGTCTTTATGAGCTCTATTTATCTTGTACCTTTGAATTGTATTATTTGAAAATCGCTAATTATTAAATTAACAAACGAAGTCATGAAAAGAAATTTACTCTCGGCATTTGTGCTTTTTACATTAATAATTAGCACTAACATGGCACAAAAAAAAGGTAAATCAGATGAGCAAGTTTTGCAGAGTACTGGAAGCAGCTTCACCGATTTGCGTGATAATAAAACATACCTCACTGTTGAGATAGAAGGAAAAACCTGGTTTGCACAGAATCTCGATTTTGAGATACAAGGATCCTATTATTATAATGATAATGCACGTAATACTACATTCTTTGGTCGTTTATACACTTGGGATGCTGCTATAAAAGCGTGCCCTACTGATTGGCATTTGTCAACAGATGGTGATTGGATGGCTTTGGAACGCGCCCTTGGAATGCCAACACAACTTCTCGATGAATCTGAATTTAGAGGAACAGATCAAGCAGATAAATTAATGGTGAAAGGCAGTGCTAATTTTAATCTTACAATGGGAGGCTATCGTAATCACGATGGTATCTTTGAGGGTATGGACGAAATGGCTAGTTATTGGACAGCAACAAATATGGGCAAGTTTGATGCATGGGGTCGTGGGTTTGAAAAAGATAATTCGCAAATTGCAAAACGTACTTTCGGGAAATCATTTGGTTTTAGTTTGCGCTGCGTTAAAAATTAATTATTCTATGTTTTTTTAATCGGCATATTTTGCAATGAAGGTTCAATATACCAAAAATCAAATGCAGGGTCTTTTTGCTTCTAATCAGTATAAAAAAGACAGTACTATTGCAAAAATTGAAGGTAGAATTTTAAGCGAAGCAACACGTTATTCCTATCAAATTCTTCCTGATAAACATATTGAGAGTGATTCAGAATTAAAATATGTTAATCATCACTGCATGCCCAATGCATATATAAAAGATATATCATTAATAGCAAATAGAGATATAGAGATAGGCGAAGAAATTACCTTTGATTATAATTCGAATGAAGACTGTTTAAGTAATCCTTTTATTTGCAACTGCTGCGGCAAACAAATAAAAGGAAAGAAATTTGAACACGAGTTTTCATTACATAACTAGATTTTATTTACTCTAACATTTTTTCGAGATCCTTTAAGGCGTCATCAGATGCTTCTTGCAGCTTGGTAGCTTTTTGAGCATCGGTAGCTGCGGTATCGGTATCCACTTCTTGTAATGCTTGATTTGCAATTTTCTGCACCTGTTTGCTTTCTTGTTGTATAATTAATGTTTTAATTCCCGATTCGCCTTTTGCAGCAATATTTTTAATTTGAATGGCAAATTCCAAACCCAATTGTGCACTATCAGCCAAAGTTGCATTAAATACCTTTAAAAGGCTATCTTTTACAGCAACGTCTTCTATTCCTTTGAGCGCTTGCTCAACAATAGCCTCTGCTTTCTTTTCTATTGTTATTCTTTGTTTTTCAACTTCACTCACACAGGCTATAACTACCATGCTTAATGCAAAAAAAACAATTATTTTTCTATGCATATTCTTAATTCAAAAAGAAACTAATTTGATACACTATCATTTTACTTCTGCAGCATCAATAGTTTGAGGGAGGGCATTATTTATCTCCTCTGCATCAACTTGCTTTTTTAACTCATCTTGCTCTTGCGCTTTTTGCATCTCTAATTTAATCTCTTGGTTATGGCTGTAATTAATTTTGCGAATAATTCCAGCAAGACTTATACCAATTAAAAAAACAACAATAGCGGTAATAATGGCATATTTACCAAATTCCACATGTCCATTACCAATCTTAGCCATTTTAATGCTTGAGTTTGCTAACAAAATTGCAAATATAGAGATTACCAAAGCAATCCATGCGCCTGGTTCTGCAGAAAACGGGCCTTTAAATGCTCGAACTCCCATAACTATTATTATTATTATAAGAGAAATAGTTGACAATACGAATGAGAATATTGCAGGAGCTTGTCCCATTCCGGTTCGTTGGTCTAAATGTTTACTCATGATATTTTAGGTTTAATTTGGGTTTAATTTGTGATTCGATTAGTAAATATATGAAATTTACTTTGTCAAATAAAAAACCATCACCAGAATTACAGATAATTATTATCAACATTTTATCATTTTCATTGGGTCAACCCATTTATCAAATTGTTCATTAGTGAGGTATCTTAATGATAATGAGGCTTCACGAAGCGATATGTTTTCTTTAAATGCTTTCTTTGCTATTTCAGCAGCCTTGTCATAACCAATATGATTGTTCAAGGCGGTAACAAGCATCAATGATTGTTCAAGATTATTGGCAATTGTTTGTTTGTTAGCTTCTATACCCATAACGCAATTAACAGTAAAAGAGATGGATGCATCAGTTAACAGTTGTACTGATTTTAGAAAGTTTGCAATAATTAGTGGTTTATATACATTAAGTTCAAATTGACCTTGCATGGCTCCAGTAGTTATAGCTAAGTCATTACCAATAATTTGACAACAAACCATGGTCATCGCTTCAATTTGTGTTGGATTTACTTTTCCTGGCATTATTGAAGAACCCGGTTCATTTTCTGGTAAACTAATCTCTGCAAGACCTGCCCGTGGTCCGGATGCTAAGAGACGAAGATCGTTAGAAATCTTTGTTAAACTAACTGCTACTCGCTTAATAGCTGAAGATGCTTCAACCATTGCATCATGACTAGCCAATGCTTCAAATTTATTATTGGCTGATATAAATGGAAGACATGTTAAACTAGCAATACAAGCTGCCGCTTTCTCTCCAAATCCTTTGGGAGCATTAAGTCCGGTTCCCACTGCGGTGCCTCCTAAAGCGAGTTCCGACAAATGAAACATGCTGTTTTTAATTGTAACTAAGCCATGATCTAATTGCGATACATATCCCGAAAACTCTTGCCCAAGCGTTATTGGGGTGGCATCCATACAATGTGTGCGTCCAATTTTTATGATATCATTGAACTCATTCGATTTTTGATCTAGTGCATTACGTAATTGAATAAGGGCTGGAATGAGATTTTCAGTTAATGCCATGTATGCTGCAATATGCATAGCTGTTGGGAATGTATCGTTTGATGATTGCGATTTATTTACATCATCATTCGGATGAATGCTTGGTTTCCCTTCGCACAGTTTATTGCCCTCAAGAACATGTGCTCTATTTGAAATTACTTCATTAAGGTTCATATTTGTTTGTGTTCCTGAACCTGTCTGCCATACTACTAGTGGAAATTCGTCAAAATGCAGACCCTGCAATATCTCATCACAAACCTTGCAGATAAGATCGGCTTTATGTTGATCGAGTACACCAAACTCAACATTGCTCATTGCGGATGCTTTCTTAAGTATAGCAAAAGCTTTAATAACTTTATTGGGCATAATATCTCCTCCTATTTTGAAGTTTTCTAAAGAACGCTGTGTTTGTGCCCCCCAATACTTATTAGCAGGTACGTTTATGTTGCCCATGCTGTCTTTTTCTATACGATAGTTCATAAAGCGAGTGTTTTTGTATATTTTTGTAAAGGTATTTGAAAAATTATTTATTCAACTATTTTGAAGGTTCATAAACATATAAGTGATTTAAATATTAATCGACCTATTGTAACTGTTGGCTTTTTCGATGGTATGCATCAAGGTCATCAGGATCTTTTGCGTTTTGTTAATGCAATTGCTAAAATGGAGCAAGGCGAAACTGTAGTCTTAAGTTTTTGGCCTCATCCGCGAAAAGTTTTAGGTATAGATGATGGCATGAAATTACTAAATACCATTGATGAGAAAATTGAATTAATAGAAAAAAACGGTATTGACCACTTAATTTTAGTGCCATTTACAAAAGAATTCTCAGCATTATCTCCTGACGAATTCATTAAGCAATATCTAATTGATTTATTAAATATTTCTTCTATTATTATCGGTCATGATCATCATTTTGGCAAAGGTAGACAAGGCGATATTCAGTTGCTTGAGTCGTATACCAAAGATTATTCGTTCTCCGTTCATGAAGTAAAAGCAAAAATTTTGGAGCATACAGAAGTTAGCTCAACAAAGATTCGACAAGCGCTTGAAACTGGAGATATACATAAGGCTACAGAATTTCTGGGCTATGAATATTTTATTAGCGGGGAGGTAATTAAAGGCCGAATGTTTGGACGAATACTTGGTTTTCGTACCGCTAATATTGAATTAGATTTTTCTGATAAATTGATTCCCCTTAATGGGATTTATGCTTGTCGTGTTGAAGTGCGTGGTTGTTTGTATGGAGGGATGATGAATATTGGTAATAATCCAACCGTGACTGATGGCAGCACTCGTAGTATAGAAGTACATATTTTTGATTTCTCAGCAGACATTTATGGTGAAAAAATACGGGTTTATTTTGTAGAACGTATTAGAACTGAAGTAAAGTTTGAAAGCATAGAGGCACTCAAAAATCAGATGATTAATGATGATGCAATTTGTAGAAGAATTTTAGATGAGAAACTTTACACCTGATATTGGCAGTTGAAATTATAAGTAGGCCATTTATATTTGGTATTAATGTATGCCTAATCATCAACTCAATTTTTAAACATAAAAAAACCTCACAAGTAAAATACTTGTGAGGTTTTTATTTTTATCCTTATCTATTATTGTACTTCAACAATTTTACGACTGAGTACTTTACCATCTACTTCAAGACGCAAATAGTAAACCCCTGCTTTGTAATTGTAATCAGCAGCAGAGAATTTGTAGGTATAATCTCCTTCGCCTTGTTCTTTATCAACTAAAACAGTTACAGTTTGACCAAGCATAGATAACACTTGCATTTTAACTTGACTCGTTTTTTGAAGATTGTAGCTTATGGTTGTTGATCCACGATAAGGTGTAGGATATACATTAAAACGTATAGTTTCCTTTGTTGATTTTTTAACTCCTACTGTTCCTTTTAATCGGTTGTCTTCAAGATTTGATAGTGACTGACTGAATGGGCCACTGCTAGCTTTATGCAAGGCAAGCGGAGCACAATTTTTGCGAATGACTACTTGATAGTATTCACCATCAACAGCATCTAAAATATTATAGTTGTAGCTTGAAAGTAAACCTGACAAAGAATCGTATGCTGAGAGATTAGTAGAATCCATTCCTCTGTATACATAATAGTATTCAGGAATAAAGTCTCCGCTCTCATCAATGTACTTATTCCAGATAAGCGCAACGGTTGATGTTCCTCGTCCTGAAAGAATACTCAAATTCATCGTTTGATGATATGGACTCTTCGGTGTTTCAATATTACAACCATCAATTGCAGATATCTTATATTGTTCGGCCTTAACTAAAGGATTAGAAGCAACATCTACAAAAACACTCACATCAGAAAATGGTACAGTATCAATTGGTTTAAATAAGAGACCTTGAAGTTTATAAATTACATAAAAATTTGTACCAATGTTATTTGTTCTCTCCCAAACAATCATATTCTTTCTCGAATCAGGATCAAGACTAACCATACAAATTTCATCTACTAAAATGGATTCTTTTATAGTCACCTTTTTAACACTAGAAGTATCTGTACAGCTATTTGAATTTGTTAAAATAACATAGTAGCTGCCCGTTGAAGATGTAGTAATACTCTGAGTTGTATCTCCAGTATTCCATTGGTAACTAGTATAACCCGCAGCTGAATTTATTACAATATTTAAGCCAGAACAGAACGTTGTATCTGGTCCTAAATTAACTATAGGTAGTGTATTTACTGTTAACGTTGCAGCATTTGATGTAGCTGCAGGGCTACAAGTTCCACTCACAACACAACGATATTTATAGGTATTCATTGATGGTGTAATAGAACTACGACTGAGTGTAGAAGAAATTTCACCACCAAGTGCATTCCAAATTGTACCGCCATTTGTACTCTCTTCCCATTGATAGTTTATACTATAACCCGAAGCTATAACTGAAAAACTTGTGCTTCCGCCAGGGCAAACAGCTGCATTTGAAGGATGTGAGCTTACTGAAGGGGCTGCATTTACTGTTAGTACTGCTGAGTTTGAAGTATCATTCGGACTGCAAGTACCCGTAGCAATACATTTATATTGATTGTTATTCATTCCAGTTGTAACACTAACAAGATTAAGTGTTGCGGAAGTTTCTCCAGACATAATCGACCATGTTGTTCCACCATTCGCACTTTGCATCCACATATAACCCAAACCATTTCCAGTAGCCGTTATTGTAAATGATGCATTGGCAGCTTGGCAAACGTTCTGTACTGCAGGATTACCAGTAACAACTGGCGCTTTACGAACCGTTAACGTAGCATCACTACTTGTAACAGAAGGACTACAAGTACCACTAACAATGCTATGATACAATGTTTGATCGCTGGTTTCAAGAACACTGGTTAATGATAAAGTTGCAGTGGTTGCCAATGAAATTGGGCTCCATGAGGTACCCGCATCTATACTCCTATACCATTGATAACTAGCACCGGTACCCGTTGCAACAACAGCAAATGAAGTATTTTGACCAGCACAAATAGCTGCACTTGATGGTTGTGTGACAATAGCAGGTGTTGTATTAACAGTTAATGTAGCCGCATTTGATGTAATACTAGGACTACATGTACCTGAAACAATACAATGATATTGATAGCCATTCATGCCCGATGTTACGCTTGCAACCGTGAGTGAAGATGCTGTTTTGCCTGACATGGTAGACCATGAAACACCACTATTTATGCTTTGTTCCCATTGATAAGACAATCCAGCACCCGAAGCGGTTACACCAAAAATTGGACTTGTAGTAGGACAAGCACTTTTGCTCGATGGATGAATACTAATACTTGGACTTGCATTTATAGTAAGTATTCCATCACTAGAAGTAGCATTGCCACTAGCTCCAACAACATAACAATGATATTTATATCCGGTCACTGAAATAGAAGCGCCTGTAATAACAAGTGAGTCACTTGTTGCTCCAGCATAAATACCTCCATTGGATACTGTGTTCCATGTAGTACCTCCATTGCTACTATATTGCCATTCATAACTCGTTATCGTTCCGCTTGCTTTTATTCTGAAATAAGTATTTCCAGAAGCACAAATGGATACAGATGCAGGTTGTTTTGTAATAGCCGGTGCAGTAGTAACCGTTAGTGTTCCAGCGGTAGATGTAGCTGAAGGGCTACATGTGCCATTTACAATGCATCTATATTTATATGCATCCATGCCTGCAGTAATACTAACAATTGAAAGTGTATTTGTTAATGCACCGCTATAACTTCCACCATTCGCTACATCGCTATAACTGGTACCGCCATTTGTACTTATTTGCCATTTATAAGATATTGAAGCACCCGCTGCAACTACTGCAAAATTGGTACTTCCACCATTACCTACTGAATAGCTACCTGGCTGAGTAGAAATAGCAGGCAAGGCATTTACTGTAAGCGCTGTTGCATTAGAAGTGATAGAGATAGCGCAAGGACCGGTTACAAAACAACTATATAAATAGCCATTCATTGAACTTGTAGCACTAGTTATTGAAAGTGTTGAAGATGTAGTGCCAGTATATACGCCACTTGCAGGAACATTGCTCCAACTACTTCCACTATTTGTACTGTATTGCCATTGATAGGTAGATACCGTGCCTGCTATAATTATAGAAAAAGATGTATTTGCATTTTCACAAATAGTTGAGGCTATTGGTTGTGTTGTAACACTCATTGCACTATTTACAGTAAGTGTAGCAGCCGTTGATGTTGCCGTTGGCGTACATGTACCACTCACAACACAACGATATTTATATATGTTATTTCCAACCACTGTACCTGTCAAACTAAGTGTAGCTGTTGTCCAATTTGAATATGTTGGACTTGTTCCTGCTACCGTAATATTATTATAGGTAACACCGCCATTTATACTTAGTTGCCACTGATACGTAAGAGCGGTTCCTATGGCAGTAACACCAAAACTAGCACTACTTGCAGCACAGATGGTTGCATCGGCTGGTGGTGTAGTAACAGATGGAGCTGTGGTAATGGTTAAGCTTCCAGCAAAAGATGTTACTGCTGGAGTACACATACCACTTATTACACATCTATATAAATAGCCATTGTTAATCGTTGTTGTTCCACTTAAACCAAGTGTTGCAGTATAATAATTGGAATAGGTAGGATTAGAGCCTGCTGCAGTAATGTTGCTATAGCTCGATCCACCATTTGTACTTACCTGCCATTGATATGTAAGTGCTGTACCTGTTGCAGCAACAGTAAATGAACCCGTATTACCTGCACAAACGCTGGCATTTAAAGGTTGGGTGGTTATTGTGGGCGATGTATTTACAGTTAATGTTGCAGTATTTGATATTGCAGCAGGACTACATGTACCAGAAGCTACACTGCGATATAAGTAATTGTTATTGCCGGCAAGAATACCAGATAGTCCAAGTGCAGTGGAATAATATCCTGTGTAGGTTGGATTTGTTCCTGCAGCAGTAATGTCAGTATAAGTTGACCCGCCATTTGTGCTTACTTGCCATTTATAACTAATACCAGTGCCCGTTGCTACAAAGCTGAAGCTAGCTGTATTGCCAGCACATACGGTAGTAATTGATGGATGAGTGGTAATTGCAGGTTTTGTATTAACCGTTAAAGATATTGGGCTAGTATATGCATTACCACAACTTGTAGAAACACGGCATGAATATACTGCAGCATGAGATGTTGCAATAGTTGCTATAGTATATGTACTTGAGTTTGCACTAGCAATGGAGTTTCCATCTTTTAACCATTGATACGTAAGGCCTGTACCAGTAGCAGTTACTGTAAAACTAACCGTAGCTCCTTCACAAAGTATTTGGTCAGCAGTTGGTGTTTGAGATGTTATGGATGGTACTTGACCATATCTTGCAAAATACTCATAATATTTATCGCCAATTTTTGTGAAGTATCCTCCAACATATAAATTATTACCCCCATATGCTAAAGCTTTAACATAACTCCCCAGGGTGACACCACTACCGAGAGATTCCCATGCAGTACCATTGTAAACAGCAACCTTATCGGCGTTTGCATCACCACCCGCATCGTTAAAAAAACCTCCAACATAAATATTATTATTATCAATAGACAATGAATATGCCAAATCATTTAAAGCAGCAGTAGCACCTAAAGAAGACCAAGCAGTGCCACTCCATTTAGCAATATAATCCGCGGCAGCAATACCGCCTGCGTTATAGAAACCGCCTGCCACATATAAATCGCTGCCTTTCATTTTCATATCATATACAGCCCCATTTAAACCCACACCTAAAGCTTCCCAAGTCGTTGAATTCCATTTTGCGATTAAATTTGTATTCGCTGTAGCACCAGCCTGAGTGAAAGAACCACCAACGTAAACATTATTCACATCAGCAGCAAGGATGCTGCGTACTGTATTATTTAAACCAGTACCTAAATTGCTTAGCCAAGTTGTACCATTGTTTAGACATTGAGCAATATTAACATTACTGCCCATTGTAAACGAACCGCCAATCCAAACATAGTTACTATATGCTTCAACGGCATAAACTATATCCGTTGCAAGTAATCCACCAGCACCTAATGCCGACCATACATTAGTTGATAGATTCCATTTAGCCGCAGTAGCGGTGTTTGCTACTCCACCGGCAATATTAAAAGAACCTCCAACAATAAGGTATTTGTAACTTAAATATGTGCTTAGTGCCATTGAATAAACATTAGCATCAACTCCGGTACCCATAGAGTACCATTTAGAGTTAGTAATACTCCAGCGAGCAATATAATCAGCATCTGGGTCGCCACCTAAATCGGTAAAACTACCGCCCACATAAACGCAGGTGTCATCATAAACAATAGAGTAAATTAAGCCCGGTACACTAACTCCAATAGGTTCCCATGCTGTACCATTATATTTTGCAATTTTAGCACCATATGTTGTTGCTAAATCAAAATCACCCCCTGCATAATATAATCCAGTACCAGCAACAAAAACTGAACGTACGGTTGAGTTAAAACCATTTTCTAATGCAGTCCATGAGGTGCCATTCCAAACACCAATTTGGTCGCAAGCAGTATTACCGCCGGCATTACTAAATGCACCCGAAATTACAAAATTAGTACCATCATCAACAATAGAGTAAACTTTACCCCCAGTAGGTATACCACTACCAAATGCTGTGTAAGAACCTGAGTTAACAATACAAGCATAGGCAGTACCGGAATTGGTGAAATCCCCTCCAACAGCAACATTGGTTCCATTAAATGCAATGGCCCTTACAATATTATTCAATGTGTTAGGACCAAAAAAAGAATAAGTAGGAGCGCCCGAGAGAGGTACCCTTGCAAAATAATTTGCAGAAATGCCACCAGCTGTTGTAAATGAACCGCCTAGATACATATAAAGACCAACCTCACATAGTGAATATACAATACCATTTGTTCCAGAATTTACAGTTAACCAAACATTATCAGCAGGAGTAATTTTTGCAATATAATTGCCTTTGTCGGTAAATGCGCCACCAACATAGAGTGCTGTTGAAGAATATTCAAGTGCATAGACTGTATTATTAACACCTGTGCCTATTGCAGACCATGCACTACCATTCCATTTTGCAATATACTTAGTATTTACAACACCTCCGGCTAAAGTAAATGCGCCACCAACAAATAAATTAGTACCATCTGTTTCAAGAGCATAAACTAAGTTACTAGTTCCTGT
>JBBRXJ010000060.1:0-22113 GCA_038248505.1 Bacteroidales bacterium | reverse complement strand
GCCTATTGCAGACCATGCACTACCATTCCATTTTGCAATATACTTAGTATTTACAACACCTCCGGCTAAAGTAAATGCGCCACCAACAAATAAATTAGTACCATCTGTTTCAAGAGCATAAACTAAGTTACTAGTTCCTGTGCTTAAAGCATTCCATTTATTGTTATACCAGTAGGCAATATAATCAGCATCAGCATTACCGCCTGCATTGGTAAAGTTTCCACCAACATAAACTCGGCTACCAATTACACATACAGCATATACACTACCACCAATACCTTCTTTAGCTAAAAAAGGATCGCTCCAGCAGGTATTGGTGCCAGCTTTTAAAAAGCTAGGTTCTTCGCCTTGGCCTAAAACCATTTGTAAACCAGCGGTGCTGTAGGAGCCATTCTTGGCTTTCGACAAATCGAGTGTTCCATCGGAATTCAGAATACTCTCTAATGATTTTGTGTTAGAATTACCATTGTTGGCAAATACCGCCATTGTTAAAAATGATAATGCAAATAAAAAAATGTAAAAAAATTTCATAACGATTAATTAATATTTATAACTCTTAAAATATACTTAATAAAAAAGTGTGTGCAATTAAACTTAGAAGGAACAAGTTACTGCTTTTTATAAAAAAATGCAAAAAAAAGTGATGATATTTATCATAACATTAGATTATACTTCATTATATAATTGATATATTGACATATAACCATATAATTCATTTTCTACAAATGGTATTTAAAAAGATGTTTTGATGATGAAATAGAATACTATAAGAAATATAGTATAAATTATATAATGGCAGAACTTTAAGGATAATATTAAAAACTCAGTTAAAAAAATACTAGAAAGAGTATTCACTGATCGTACTTAAATAATTCAGCACAATTTGCTAAAACTTTCTTTTTAAACAAAAATTATAAAACACTTTCAATGCGTTTCTTTCGATAATAAAAATATTCAACAAGGAAGAAAAGAATTACAAAAGAATACTCTACTGCAACTATCCATAAATTCTCGTTTACTGGATAATGGTTGTAGAAAAAATACATTACAAAAATATAAGCACTCCATCCTATTGCAAAACGAAATGGGGTAAAAATGCTCAAGGCAATGAGCGGAATAATATACCACGGATAAACAGTTGTACTAAGTAATAACATAATAAACATAGCATATACCAATAGTCTAAATACAGCTGGCCATTCATGTTTATATTTCACTATAGCAATAGAAATAATCATAGCAATCGTTAAAAATGGAAATACCACACGTACCATCTCAACAAGTCCCGATGAAATGCTTAAGTAACCAATACCTCGTAAAAGATAATAAATACTGGCATTAAATTCAAAACGATTAAAGTATGCTAATACAGCGGAATAGTAGTTTTGAATAATATCTAATGAGATAAAAGGTAAAAACAAAAGTGTAAAACTAATAAAGAGAATAATTGAAAAACGTAAGCGTTTCTCTTTAGGCATCATTCGAACAATAAGGGGAAATAAAACGATGCTTATTACTTTCATGGATGCTGAGAGTGCAAAAACAAATGCGGATAAATTATTTCTGTCAACCATTAAAAAAAATACGGTCATAAAGAGAAAAAGTATCAATAAGCCGTCAATATGAAGATTTCCTGTTAATTCAACTATTACTAAAGGGTTTAAGGCAAATAAAATTATTTTCGATAGAGGTAAATTAATTTTTGCAAACATCTTTTTTGCAAAATAAATAATAGCAAGATCAGTAGCAATTAATATAATTCTGTAAATAACAATAGCCGATAATAATGAATTTCCAATCAAATTAAATGGTATGGAAAAAAGGTATTGAGCTAAAGGAGGGTATGCCGAAAAATCCATTTTAGACTGCAGAGCTTCAAAAATAGGTTCTCGCAGGGTGTTTTCTAAAAGAGCACTGTTATTAACGATTTCAGCCGGAATACCACTATATGGATTAAGACCATTTGTAAATAATAGAGCATCCCAAAGATAACGGTTAAAATTGGGCGAAAGCCAAGGGATCGCAAATAATAAGATCAGTCGTGGTGCGAGTGCAATAACAATTAACTCATTGAATTCTATTCCATTTTTATCATAATACATGAAAATAAAAAGGAATAAGGAAAAGTTTAGCAAATACAAAAGAATTTGAATAGGGATATTATTCACGAAAATATATCCGCAAGCTGCATAAACCAAAATGGATAGGAATAATGCAATATATAATGTATATTTACTTTTAAGCATAGCGATAAAAGTAATAAAATTTATCTGATTTACCCATGATATAATCATTCAAAAGAAAGCTTAAAAACAAATCCCAGCAAGAAACAAAGGGACAAACTACAAATATCGTGGATTTAAGATCTGTTACTATCCAAAATAAGCTAGGGTCTATAATTAAAAAAGAGCGCTTTATCTTTGATTTAAAATACAATTATCATTGTGATTGCTAATTGTTTCACTATTTTTGTTTTTGAAATTAAATTCTAAAACAATGAAAATCACACTCTCAATTCTCTTTATTCTAAGCACGCTATTGCTAATTTTTACGCTTCAAAACAACGAAGCAATCTCTTTACGCTTTCTTTTATGGAATTTAAATTTAGTTCCAACCTGGTATATGATTATATCTGGTTTACTAGGAGTTGTTGCAGGAATTTTCATAGTATTCCCTTTTATTCAGAGTAAAAACCGAAAAATCGATGAGTTGAACTCTTTTATTGATGATTTCAGAATTAAAGAACGCGAAGTTATTGAAGAACGTGAACTAAATGATTTAAAAATTGAAAAATAAAAACGTATTAAGATGCAGATATCAGAACGTGTTCATAGGCTACGACATAATTTTAGTATACCAATTGCCGAAGGAAAAATTCTACCTCGTTTTGTAAATTCATTTATTGTAATTGGCGATTTTATTGTTCTTATTGATAGTGGGGTAAAAGATAGTCATCAAAAAATATTTGATTACCTCAAGCAGATAGGAAAAAATCCATGCGACATAAAATATCTAATCTTGTCACATGCACATCCCGATCATATTGGTTCAGCAGCCGAAATAAAACGACAATCGGGATGTACAATTCTAGCGCATCCTAATGAGAAAAGATGGTTCGAGAATTTAAATGAACAAATAAATGATCGTCCTGTACCTGGATTTTTACGCTTAGCTAATGAATCGGTACGTATTGATGGACTTGCTTTACACGGCGATGAACTTTTTATTTCAGAAAATTGTATGATCGAAATTATTCACACCCCCGGTCATTATCCTGGCCATCTATCCATGCAAATTTGGGGTGAAGATGTTCTATTTACCGGCGATGCCATACCGCTTAAAAACGATTTGCCAAATTATCACAACTACCAAAATTTAATAGATTCACTAGAGTTAATCAATAAAACCAAAGGCTATTCTACTTTAGTATCCTCATGGGCCGATCCTATGAATTGTGAAAAAGCAGAAATATTTATAAGTGAAGCTCGCGAATACCTCATATCCATTAACGATACTGTTGCTAAACAGTATCTAAAACCAGAAAGAAACATGGAACATTGCAGAGCTGTAATAAACAAACTTCATTTACCTCCTCTTTTTGCAAATCCACTTTCGGACATCGCTTTTGCCTCGCATACGTTTTAGTTTTTAAAATTTACCCTCATTACCTTGGTTTCTGATTTGGTTTCTTTTACATACTTAAGTTCAAATAGCAATAACAACTTTGTAAAACTTTATTATACATAACATTACAAATATTCAACGCGCATTTCATTACATTTTTATTACAAAATAATTATTAGTGTACAAAAAACACTTATCTTTATAAAACATCAAAAAGAGTATTAACATTAATATAAGAATATGATAGACTTAAAAAAACTGGAAGTTTGGTTTGTTACTGGCAGCCAAGATTTATATGGTGAGGCAACATTAAAAAAAGTTGCCGAACATTCAAAAGAAATTGCTGAGAGCTTTAACAAAAATGCTGGTATTGCAGTAACAATAGTGTATAAACCTGTTCTTACTACTCCCGAAGCAATATATAGTTTGTGTGTAGATGCAAATGCTTCTGCAAACTGTATCGGTTTAATTACCTGGTGTCATACTTTTTCTCCATCAAAAATGTGGATTAATGGATTGCGAATTTTAAATAAACCGCTTTTACATCTACATACACAATTCAATAGAGACCTGCCTTGGAGTGATATTGACATGGATTTTATGAATCTCAATCAATCAGCACATGGCGATCGTGAACACGGTTTTATAATGACTCGAATGCGCATAAACCGTAAAGTGGTAGTAGGTCATTGGCAGGATACTGAAGTTATTGAGCGTATTGGAATATGGGTACGTGCTGCTGCTGCATGGCATGATATGAAACATATGAAAGTCGCTCGTTTTGGCGACAATATGCGTGAGGTGGCCGTAACCGAAGGAGATAAAGTGGAAGCTCAAATTCAATTCGGAATGTCTGTTAACGGATTTGGTATTGGTGATTTAGTTGCTGCTATTAATAAGGTAAATGATGCAGCTATAAACGATTTAGTAAATGAATATGAAAATTTATTTAGCATAGCAGCGGAAGGCAAAAAAGGGGGAGCAATGCATGAAAATGTTCGCTACCAAGCTAAAATTGAAATTGGGATGCGTCAGTTTTTAGAGGCCGGAAATTTTAATGCTTTCACCACTACTTTTGAGGATTTACATGGTTTACAGCAATTACCAGGATTAGCGGCACAACGATTAATGCAAATTGGTTATGGATTTGGTGCTGAAGGCGACTGGAAACATGCTGCCATGGTGCGCGCAATGAAGGTTATGGGGCATAGCCTCAAAGGAGGTTGCTCATTTATGGAAGATTACACCTATCACTTAAATCCATCTGGACCAAAAGTTTTAGGGGCGCACATGCTTGAGATATGCCCTAGCATTGCTGAGAGCCAAGCTAAATTAGAGGTACACCCATTGGGTATTGGAGGTAAAGATGCGCCTGCTCGTTTAGTTTTTAATGTTGCTCCTGGTAGCGCAATAAATACTAGTTTAATTGATATGGGTAACCGTTTCCGCATGATTGTAAATAGTGTTGACTGCGTAAAACCTGATGCTGATCTTCCTAAATTGCCTGTTGCAAGAGCATTGTGGATGCCTCAACCTAATTTGAAAATTGGCGCTGCTGCATGGATTCATGCGGGTGGAGCTCATCATACTGCATTCAGCCAAGCAATAAATGCCGAATATATTGAAGACTTTTGCGAAATGGCGGGCATTGAATATCTCCATATCTGTAAGGAAACCACAATTACAGATTTCAAAAACCAGTTACGTTGGAATGAACTTTATTATAGATAACGAAATCAATATTCAACCAAAGCAATCAGCTGAGGTTGAATATTTTATATGCATTAAAGCAATCTTTAATTGATTCTTATAAGTAAATGAAGTAGCACTTTACAAATTGTCTTTCAAATTAAATTATCCTTCTATATTTTGATTGTACTTAGCATTTTTGTACATTTATATTATATAGAATTTAAATGACAAATAGCACGAATATAAAATCGGATAATCATTTTAACGAACGTATTCTAAATCGCTTTGTTTCTTTTAGTATTATGGTCATTGCAGTATATATGCTGTTTTTCCTGATCAGTTATTTTTTTATCAATTCAAAACCACAACTACTTTTTTCAATTATCTCAACTTTTATTGCAATAACTATATATTCGTTTTACTTTGCTATTCGCAAATATAAAATTGCAATTTACTATATTGCTACTGTATTTTTTTATCGGTAATTTTTTCTTATACTCAATTTGGAGGATATCAAGGTTTTGCTGTACTTGATGTCATTAATTGGTTTGTTTTTATTTTATTGGTTTTTGAAGCAAGAAAGCGCTTTGTATATCTTGCAATTTCATTTCATGGCCTTATTCTTTTATGTTTTATACAAACAATCTTACCTAAATGGATAAAACATGATGAACATAATATATCCGTAATTGAACAAATATATTTTTTTATAAGCCGACTTCTCATAGCGGGAAATATGATATATATAATAAAATCTGAGCAAGAAAAACAACAGGCAATAATAAGTACTCAGCATACTGAACTACAAAATCGTTACGACGAATTGCTGGCACAAAATGAAGAAATAACAAGTTTAAATGAAGAACTACATGAATATAGAGAAAAATTAAAAATACAAAATGAAAAGTTTAAACAATTTCAACTTCAATTAATACAGTCCGAGAAAATGGCTACAATCGGAACCCTTACATCGGGCGTTGCGCATGAAATTAATAACCCTCTCAATTTTATTTCTGCTGGGGTAAGCAATCTTCAAACAATGATTGAAGAATCTCATTGCATGAATGATCCCGACAAAATTAATTTAAAAAACACAATGACTAAATTGCTCGATAGTGAAATGGTTGGCGTGAACCGCATATCAAAAATTATTTCAAGTTTAAAAACATTCTCACATAAACCTAACAATATTTTATGTTCGGTTAATATTTTTAATCTAGTTGATTTATCATTAACAATAATGAATTCAAAAATGCCCAATGGCATTCAAATAAAAAATGACATTCAACCTAACTTAATAGTTAATGGACACGAAGAACAACTATCTCAAGTATTTATTAATATTATAGACAATGCCATTTATGCACTTTCAAATTTAGAAGAAAGTAAAACAAAACAATTATCATTTAGAAGCATCATTGAAATCATTGCCAGAGGAGCTGAATGCAAAATAATCATCTTTAATAACGGATCCTCAATAAAATCAGATATTAAAGAAAAAATATTTGACCCATTTTTCACCACAAAAAAAACAGGCGAAGGCACAGGCCTTGGACTTTACCTCTCCTACAATATTATTAATGAACACAAAGGCAAAATGACCGTATTTAATGTTGAAAACGGAGTTGAATTTATTATTACTTTCCATTGTAAACTAAAATTATGGCTACAATACTATATGTTGATGATGAAGAAATAAATTTAGACCTCTTTGAAATATCCTTTTTTAAAAGTGGGTTTAACATCATTAAGGCAAATTCAGCTGAAAAAGGCATAGAGATAATGTACAATACTAAAATTGATTTAGTAGTTAGTGATTATAAAATGCCTGGCATGGATGGCCTTGAATTTATAACTACCATAAAAAAATTGTACTCCGAAAAACCTTGTATTTTGATAACAGGTTATTATGAACCAGCTTTTATCGAAAACAAAGAAACTCAAAAACTATTATATGCCTATTTGCAAAAGCCATGGAATAATGTTGAGTTAAAAAGAATTATTAATGAAGCACTTATTTAAAAAATTAACACAGAGTTTCAAGGAGTGCAAACAGAATAAAGTTACACAGAGTTACATAGAAAGATTGTTTAAATAAGAATATAAGAAAACACAGCTTAACACGGTGATACACTGTGGCCTAAAAAGTATTACAGAGTTACACGTAGTGCACACAGAGTTTCTCAGAGGGGTAGTTACGAATCACAATTCCTTCAATCGTAAATAAAAGCCTTCTGGTCGATTTTTATCTGCTAATTATCGATAATAACGTAAATTAAGTATTTAAAATACTCAATTTTGTATCTGTATTATTTTATTTATCAATACTATATGAATATATTGTTAAATTTTTGTAAACTTTGGAAACTTTTACCACTAAAATAGTTTCCGTAGTGAAAAATTTATTATTTTTGTCCCCATGAATGCAGAATTAGAAAATATCATTGAAAAGGTAAAGGAGTTATTTCTGCGTTACGGAATTAAAAGTGTAACGATGGATGATATTGCTGCGGAATTAGGTATATCAAAAAAGACCTTGTACCAATATGTTCCTACAAAAGATGAGTTAGTAGATTTGGTGGTTAATATGGAGGCTAAACGTCGTGAGCACATGTTTACCAATATTATGGAAAGCAAACAAAATGCCATTGACGATTTGATAGAGATAAACAACCAAGTAAATAAAATCGTTGAAGAATATAGTCCCACACATGAATACGACTTGCGAAAATACTATCCAGCTATACACCGCAAGCTAGTTGAATATAAGCGAAATAAGCTATATGAATCGATGCTTCAAAATTTGATTAAGGGAAAGGCACAGGGATATTACAGACAAGACTTAAATGAAGAAATTATTGCTAAACTATATGTAAGCCGTGTTGAAAATGTTTTGGAGAATGATTTATTTGGTCAAAACGAATGTATGTCACCTCTCTTTATAAATGAAGTGATGGCCTATCATATACGCGGCATCTCCAATGAAAGTGGAATTGAATATTACGAACAACAAATGAATCAAAATAAGAAACAATAAAAAAATGAACAGAATTAGATTATTAGCAGGGATGCTTCTGTTTGCGATGACAGCAGGAGTTTATGGGCAAAGTGACTCAGTATATACATTGAGTCTTGATCAAGCGCAAAGCTTTGCCATTGAAAACAATTTGAAGATGAAAAATGCTTCATTAGATGTGCGCAAAGCAAAAAAGAAGATTTTAGAAACAACAGCAATGGGCTTACCACATGTGGAAGCTAAGGGCGCATATTCCTATATGATGACCTTAGCCTCAACATTAGAAACGTTTGCTGGCTTAGGCCAAATTGGTGGTGCAATGTATGGTTTTGGTCAGAACTTAACTGCTTTAAACAATATGAGTGGAGTACCACAACTCATTGCTTTAAATGAGAATTATGCTGCTATAGCTGCTCCAAGTGGTGAAGAAACCAATATGGACGATTACAGAACCACAGCAACGCTCGACATTTCAGCATCTCAGCTTATTTTTAATGGCTCATATTTGATAGGCTTACAAGCGTCTAAAGTGTATAAAAGTTTGTCTGAACTATCCTATGAGATGACAAAAAATGATGTTATCGAAAATGTTACCAATAGCTACGTTTTAGTTTTGGTGATTGAACAGAATAAAAAAATTCTTGATTCAACTTACAAAAATACGCTAAATTTATACCGTCAATTTTTAGCAATGAACAAAGCGGGTTTTATATCAGCTAGCGATACATTGCAATTCAGATTAACCTTACAGACAATTAAAAATCTTTCAAATACCATTAGTCGTCAGCAAAGTATTACACGCGATTTGTTAAACTTTCAATTAGGTGCAAATCTTAGCGATTCAACAATCCTTACTGACGATTTAGAAAAGATTATAACAAACATGCGCGTAGATGCTCTTCAGACACCAACTTTATCGAATGAAAAGACACTTACCTTTCAGATGATGGAGACACAAGTACGTTTAGCAAAACTAAATGTGAAACTAAAAAAGAGTGCTGCTTTACCAAGTATTGTTGCGTTTTACAATCATCAAGAAAATTTTAATGATAAATCATTTTCATTTACCCCTCCAGATATGATTGGTGCTAGTTTATCCATTCCAATATTTTCAAGCTTTGAACGAAGCGCAAAACATAGCCAGGCAAAAATTGATTTAGAACAGACTATAAATAGTCGTAAAATGGCTATGGATGGACTAAATATGCAATACAATGAAACAAATTCTGGCTACCAATCAGCCATTGAAAAGTATCTTATTGAAAAAGATAATTTAAAACTCTCAACCGAAATATTTCAGCAAACAGTAAGTAAATATAAAGAAGGGGTTTCAACAAGTATGGAGTTAACGCAAGCACAAAACCAATATTTGAATAATCAATCAAACTATTTTAAATCCATCATGGAATTGGTAAGTGCCAAAATGAAATTAGATAAAGTATTGAATAACTATAATAAATAAGAATCATATGAACCGTACAAAATTAATAATCGGAATGATCTGTATCGCTGTAGCTTCATGCACAGCTGATAAGAATGCTGAATTAAGCAAGCTAAAATCGCAACATAATGCGCTTGCTGAAAAGATTGCAACATTAGAAAAAGAATTGGCAAACGATTCAAGCAATGTACCTGAAATTGCTGATGCAAAAAAGGTACTGGTACAAGAGTTAAGTTTAAATGGCTTTAATCATTATACTGAAGTTCAAGGCAAATTGGATGGTGAAGATAATGTGGGTGTAAATGCTAAAATGAATGGTATTGTTGATGCTATTTATGTTACGGTTGGTCAATCAGTAACTGCAGGACAAGTCTTAGCTAAGCTAGATGATGCGGCAATGCAAAAAGGTTTAACAGAATTAGAAACAGGTGTTGCTTTTGCTACGGACATGTATAATAAACAAAAAAACTTGTGGGAGCAAAAGATTGGTTCTGAAATTCAATATCTCTCAGCAAAAAATACAAAAGAACAATTAGAGCAAAAGAGAGCATCCTTAAAAGAACAAATTGAAATGACGCGTATTAAAGCGCCAGTAAGTGGTACAATAGAGGATAGCCCGTTGAAAGTTGGACAAATTGCAAACCCAATGTCTCCAGCATTTCGTATTGTAAATTTTGGTCGTATAAAAGTAGTAGCTGATATTGCCGAAGGCTATTCATCAAAAATTCATGCAGGCGATAAAGTAAATATCTTTTTCCCTGATTTAGAAAAAGAGGTTTCTGCAACACTTTCTTTTAGTAGTAAATATATTAATCCAATCAATCGTTCTTTTAGCGTTGAAGCGCGTATTAATACAGCCATTGATGGATTAAAAGCAAACATGGTTGCTGTTCTGCGTGTTACGGATTATAGTAATAAGATGGCAATTTCTATTCCTATAAATTACACCCTAAGTGAAGGAGATAAAATGTATGTATTTGTTGCAAAACAAGAAGCTGGTTTGCTTAAAGCGGTGAAAAAATTAATTAAAACAGGCCAAACATACAATGGGGCTATTGAAGTCATTGATGGATTGAATGCCGGTGATAAGCTTATTATCTCCGGATATCAAGATCTTGAAAATGGTCAAGCAATACAATTGTAATTTTAGAAATGAGGCGAAGGACCATAAAATAAAGAAAATATCGTATGAAAAATAACTTTAAAGAATTTAAACCGACAAGTTGGTCTATAGATAACAAAACGAGTATCTATGTACTTGCTGTCATTCTTTGTATTTTTGGTATTATTAATTATAATTCCATTCCCAAAGAACAGTTTCCGGAACTTACTATTCCAACTTATATTGTTACATCCATTTATCCTGGTACTTCACCTACCGATATGGAAAATTTAGTGACCCGTCCGATAGAGAAAAATTTAAAATCAATTAGTGGTGTTAAGAAGATTACCAGTAATTCGGTACAAGATTTTTCTTCTATTGTGGTTGAGTTCAACACTGGAATAGAATTAAGCGAAGCCAAACAACGCGTTAAAGACGCTGTAGATAAGACTTTGCCTGATTTACCTAACGACTTATTGAAAGATCCTAGTGTTATGGAAATCGACTTTTCAGAGATCCCTATCATGTATCTGAATGTCTCTGGCGATTATGATCTGAATACCTTAAAGAAATATGCTGAAGATATTCAAGATCGTATTGAGTCATTTAAAGAAATTACGCGTGTTGATATTGTTGGTGCACTCGATCGTGAAATTCTAATTGACATTGATATGTACCGAATGCAAGCAGCTGGTGCTACCTTTGGTGATATTGAGCGTGCAGTAGCCTATGATAATATTACCGTTTCAGGTGGATCTATTGATATGTATGGCATGCGCCGATCTATTAGAGTGGTTGGTGAGTTTAAAGATGTGGAGACTATTCGTAACATTACTTTAGGTTCGTCAAATGGCGCTTTAATAAAGTTGAGAGACATTGCAGATGTTAAAGACAGCTTTAAAGAACAAGAGAGTTATTCACGCTTCAATGGAAAAAATGTGATAACACTTAACATCATTAAAAAGAGTGGTCAAAACTTAATTGATGCTGCCGATAATATTAAAGAGGCAATTAAAAAAATGGAAGAAAAGGATCTGCCTAAAGACTTAGAAGTGGCTGTTACCGGCGATGTGTCGCATTATACTCGAGGCACATTATCTGACTTAAATAATACCATTATTATTGGTTTTATTCTGGTTACTATTATTCTAATGTTTTTTATGGGTCTTACCAACGCTATTTTTGTTGGCTTGTCTGTTCCTTTATCTATGGCTATTTGCTATATTGTTATGCCATGGATGGGCTTTACAATGAACATGCTTGTAATGTTTTCATTTATCTTTTGTTTAGGGATTGTTGTGGATGATGCTATTGTAGTTATTGAAAATACCCATCGAATATTTAAAAAAACCAAGATGGATATTGTTAGTTCTGCAAAATTTGCTGCCGGAGAAGTTTTCATGCCAATTTTATCGGGTACGCTTACTACTTTAGCACCCTTTTTCCCGCTGGCATTTTGGCCGGGTATTGTTGGTAAATTTATGTTCTTTATACCCGTTACCGTTATTATAACTTTGTTCGCTTCATTAATTGTGGCATATATTATTAACCCAGTTTTTGCGGTTGATTTTATGACTCATGATGACAAAGAGATTGATTCAAAACCTAAATCAGAAATATTTAAAATAACCAGTTTTATTGCCGGCCCTGGAGTATTATTTCACCTTATGGGATGGCATGGTTTTGGAAATTTTATGTTTATTATGGGCGTGCTTTATTTATTCCATAATCTGTATGGCTATAAAATGATTAACTATTTCCAGCACCATACTTTGCCCTCATTACTTAATAAATATGAAAATCTATTAAAATGGGTACTTTGGGGAAATCGTCCATATCGTTTATTGGTAGGGGTGGTATTACTTTTCTTTGCTAGCTTATTTATATTTGTTGCTAGCAAACCTAAAATTGTATTTTTTCCTGATAATCAACCAAACAGTATTGATATATATATTGAAACACCTGTTGGTACCGATGTAAAAGTTACAGATTCAGTATCAAAAAATATTGAGGCAAAAGTTCTTACTGTTTTAGGGAAAGAAAATAAATTGATTGAATCTGTTGTTACCAATGTAGCTTTAGGTGCTTCATCAGACATGTTTAGCTCAGGTATGAAAACATCTAACTTAGCTAAAATCACTATCAACTTTGTTGAGTTTTCAAAACGTAAAGGAGTTTCAACAACAATTTACTTGGATTCGTTACGTAACAATGTAAAGAATATTCCTGGGGTTGCTATTACTGTTGATAAAAATCGTATGGGCCCTCCAACAGGTAAAGCAATAAATATAGAGGTAAGCAGCGAAAATATGGATGAGTTGATTGCCACGAGTTATAATTTAATGCGTTATATTGATTCACTAAAAATACTAGGCATTGAAGATTTAAAATCAGATTTTGATCAACAGAAACCTGAATTACTTATTGATATTGATCGTAACAGAGCGAATCATGAAGGCATTACTTCAGGTCAGGTAGGTATGGAAATTCGCACCGCTGTTTTAGGAAAAGAAATTTCTAAATTTAGAGATGGTGAAGATCAATATCCTATTCAGTTGCGTTACAATGACTATCAACGTGAAAATATTGATCGTTTGATGAATATGAAAATTTCATACCGTGATATGAATACGGGTATTTTCCGTCAAATTCCGCTATCGTCTGTTGCAAAAATTCATTATCAGAATACCTATGGTGGCATAAAACGCAAGAATCTAAAACGAGTAATTACTATTGGCTCAAACGTACTAACAGGCTATACTGCCAATGAAATAAATATGAAATTAGATAAAGTGGTTGCGAATTTTCCTAAATCGAGCGGTGTAGAAATTAATATGACTGGTGAACGTGAAGATCAAGCTGAATCATCTGCGTTCTTAGGAAAAGCAAGTTTACTAGCTATTTTGATGGTAATATTTATTCTCATCACTCAATTTAATTCTATCAGTAAATCAATTATCATTTTAAGTGAGATATTGTTTAGCTTAATTGGGGTGTTCTTAGGTTTTGCAATATTTAGAATGCCTTTTTCAATTGTAATGTCAGGAATTGGAATTGTAGCTCTTTGTGGAATTGTGGTGCGAAATGGTATTTTGTTAGTTGAATTTACCGATTTGCTCAAAGAAAAAGGGATGCGAACACGCGATGCCATAATTCAAGCAGGTAAGACTAGAATTACCCCTGTTTTGCTAACTGCTACTGCAACCATGCTTGGATTGATTCCATTAGCTTTAGGTTTTAATATTGATTTTGGTAGCTTACTCACTGAATTGAAACCTCATATTTATTTTGGTGGTGAGAACCTCACCTTTTTTGGTGGTTTATCATGGACTATTATTTTTGGTTTGAGTTTTGCTACAGTGCTTACCTTGATATTTATTCCAATCATGTATCTAATTACCTATTCATTTAAGTTGAAGTTCAGAAAGCATCATATTCATAAGTATAATGTAAAAAAGTATAATGTAAAAAAGATATATTAAGATTAATTTATTTTTCAAAAAAGCTGCAATTGTAATGATTGCAGCTTTTTTTGATTCATCCGTTTTTTAAAATTGATTAAACCTAATCATACACCTGATAATAATGATATTTGTAAGAAATATTTAGAAATATGAAAAATTACAAGAAGTATTACAAAATAAAAGCAGAGCTTGAAGATGTTTATGCGTGTTTAACAAATCCTCTTACCATTGAAATATGGAGCGGAATGCCTACAGTGATGGAAACCAAAGAAGGAAGTGAGTTTGAAATTTTTGATGGTTCCATTTGTGGACGTATCATTAAATTGGATGAGAACAAGGAAGTCATTCAGGAATGGTATTTTGGCGAGCAGGCTGAAGAGTCTATTGTGAAGATTAAATTATTTAAAGATGGTTCACATATTTCGGTTGAGTTAAATCACACAAATATTCCAGATACCGATTATAATGATATTGTAGAAGGATGGAATAACAATTATTTTGGGGCAATAGAGGAATTTTTAAAGGCAGATTGAAAAGAGTAACCACTAAGACACTAAGATCACTGAGGCAAACACTAAGAAATTAAAAAATTGAATTAAACCGCTAAGGATATTATTTGATGAGTTTATTTGGTGAAGTAGGTGGCTGAGGTGGTACATTGAGTCTATCGAAATGCATTCGCCGCGGCGAAGAAGCCCCGGATATGAGGTGATTGATTAAGTAAAAATCACTATGGTCACTAAAGTAAAGGAGTTCGCCGGGGCGAACACAAAGAGGATTTTTGATCACTATGGTCACTAAGATCACTGAGGCAAACACTAAGAGATTAAAAAAAACCACGATATTTTTTCGCGGCTTTTTTATTTATGTTCTTTGGTCAATAGGAATGTAATCTGCATTATCTTCAACGCTTTTGTAGGCAGGGCGTATAATTCTACCACCTGATACAATTTCTTCTATTCGGTGAGCAGACCACCCTGCAATACGTGACATTGCAAAAATAGGAGTGTATAATTCCGTTGGAATACCAAGCATATTATATACAAAGCCCGAATATAAATCAACATTAGCACAAACATTTTTACTTGAACCTTTTATCTTTTTAAATAATTCAGGAGATAGTTTCTCAACGGTAGCATACAAATGATATTCTTTTTCGCGTCCTGCAGTTTTTGCTAATTCCTCGGCATATTTACGAAGTATAATGGTGCGAGGGTCGCTTATTGTATATACTGCGTGGCCAATACCATAAATTAAACCAGTACCGTCGTATGCTTCTTTATTTAAAATTTTCACTAGGTAATCAGCAATTTCTTTTTCACTATCCCAATTACTTACATTCTTTTTAATATCCTCCATCATGCCCATTACCATAATGTTTGCACCACCATGTTTAGGTCCTTTTAATGAACCAACGGCCGCTGAAATAGCAGAATAAGTATCGGTATCAGATGATGAAACAACGTGTGTAGTAAAGGCTGAATTATTACCTCCGCCATGTTCAGCATGTAAGATGAGAGAGATATCAAGAGTCTTTGCTTCAAGGGCGGTGTATTTGCGATCGGGACGAATTAATCGAAGAAAATTTTCTGCCGTGCTTAAACCGTCTTTAGGACGATGTATAATTAAACTACTATCATTATAATAATGAGAACGAGCTTGGTATCCGTAGGCAATAAGTACTGGGAAACGTGCAATCATTTCAATGGATTGACGTAATACATTCTCAACACTTATATCTTCTGGATTAGGATCGTATGAATAACTTGCCAGCAGTGAGCGAGACAGTTTAATCATAATGTTGTTACTTGGCGATTTGAGAATCATATTCTCTACAAAGCCATCGGGTAATAAATGATTTTTATCAAGCATTTTATTAAACTCCGATAACTCTTCGCTAGTTGGTTGTTTTCCAAAAAGAAGTAAAAAAGCACATTCCTCAAAACCAAAGCGATCTTCACGTTCAATATTCTCTACAATAGTTTCTACATCAATGCCCCGATAGAATAATTTACCTGGTACTGGCACTAAATCCTCTTCACTTTTAATGTAACCGTGTACATTTCCAATGCGAGTGAGCCCCACCATTACTCCACTTCCATTTTTATTACGCAAGCCGCGTTTTACGTCATATTTTTCATAAAGTTCCTTCTCAATTTCATAAAATTGACGAATTTCCTTCATTAACTTCTCTAGTGACATATCCTGTGTATTAGATTACGGTTTTTCTTTAAATCATTCAAAAATATAAAAAGATTGATAGTAAATGAGGGTATTTAGAAAAAATATTAAAGATGAGAGATAAAGTATGAGGAAATGAGGTGAATTAAAAAAATCGGTCATTGAGCGGATCCGCCGCGGAAATAGTGACCGTGCCTGTTCAGTATAATTTTGGTTTTATCCCAGTGTAGCTGGATGGGCTAAGAGCAAACAACTCATTTTTAATAGATTCACTTAAATTTAAGCCTTCTATAAACCGCTTTATGTCTTCGCCTGAAATGGCTCCTCCGGTTCGGGTTAATTCTTTGAGTGCTTCATAAGGATTTGGATAGGATTCGCGACGCAAAATAGTTTGAATGCCTTCTGAAATTACAGCCCAATTGGCATTTAAATCACGGTCAATTGCTGATTGGTTTAAAGTAATCTTAGATAGACCTTTAATAAGTGATTTATAGGCAATAAGACTATGTGCGAAGGGCACTCCAATATTTCTAAGCACTGTACTGTCGGTGAGATCGCGCTGTAAACGTGAAATAGGTAGTTTACTTGCCATGTGATTAAATAGGGCGTTTGCCATTCCAAAGTTTCCCTCAGCATTTTCAAAATCAATTGGATTCACTTTATGAGGCATAGCTGATGATCCTACTTCATCTTTTATTACACGTTGCTTAAAATATTCCATGGAGATATATGTCCAGAAATCACGACAGAGATCAATTAGAATCGTATTAATGCGTGCTATCGTATCAAATTGAGCCGCTAGATGATCGTAATGTTCTATTTGAGTGGTAATTTGAGATCGCTGTAAGCCCAAGATCTTATTAACAAAGTGATTAGCAAATTTTGTCCAATCGATATTTGGATAAGCAGCCACGTGAGCATTCATATTACCCGTAGCACCTCCAAATTTTGCCGCATAGGGAATAGCTCTCAGCAAACTTAATTGCGATTCAATACGATCTATAAAAACAGCAATCTCTTTGCCCAAGCGGGTTGGTGATGCAGGTTGGCCGTGAGTATGTGCTAACAAGGGTATATCACTCCATTCGTTTGACAGGTGTTTTAGTTTTCTTAATAACTCATCAATAAGAGGATAATACACGTCACTTACAAAATCTTTTAATGAAAGCGGTATTGCTGTATTATTTATATCCTGTGAGGTAAGTCCAAAGTGAATAAATTCTCGATATTTTGAAACATCGAGCATATTAATTTTTTCTTTAATAAAATATTCAACAGATTTTACATCGTGATTGGTGGTTTTCTCTATTTCCTTTATTCTTTGGGCATCTGCTACGCTGAAGTCTTCATATATTTTGCGTAATGCTGAAAATGTAGTATTGTTAGCCTCTTTCAATTGAGGCAATGGAATTTCGCATAGTGAAATAAAATACTCTATTTCAATAAGTACACGATATTTCATCAGGCCGTATTCTGAGAAATATTCTGCCAATTCTTCGGCTTTGTTTCTATAACGCCCATCAACGGGAGCAATAGCAGTAAGAGCTTCTAGATTCATAATTTTTTTTTTGAAATCAAAGCAAGTTACGCATTACACCTGCCTAATAATTAGATAAATACACTTTAATTTTTTAAGATTGCAAATATAACAAATAATGTTGTGATTTCAATGTGTAAAGTGTGCAAGCAGTTGATTTATAGGGTTTCATTTTACTCTTTTAAAAAGGCATTTTGGGGTTACCCTAAGGTTCATTTCAATCAAATTTTAATATATCCATATCTTTTTGTGTTGTAAAAAAATTCGTTCATTATTTTTATTGATTCAGCAGAATGATACACCAAAGAAAAATTTCATACTAAAATACCAACGCAGGTGGCTGAGGCATTCGCAGCGGCGAAGAAGCCCTAGTATTGAAAAGCCCTTATTTCCGGGCGCTTCGAGAGCATTTCGATAAACTCAATGTGGCTCCTCAGCGTCCTGCTTTTATCAATATATAAGAGATTTGCCTTAATTAAAAATCAGTAAAAAACTAATTAATGTACGATTGTGCAGAATCGATTTATTTTTTCCGCATTTCCAATTTTGTTTTTGATATATTTGATATTGTACATTCTACTTAAAGAGATTGAATTTTATATACGAAATTTATTTTTTAGCTTTTGTTTTAATTTCTTTTGAATGAATTTTCTAATTATTATTTTTGTCATATTTAAAATCTTTTTTATATTGTCAAAAATCAAATCGATTCAGTATAGTTGTACACCGCTTATATATTAAAATGATTTTAAATGAAAAAAATCTCTTCGAGAAATTCATTTGCTAAAATCTTTTTTAAAAAGGTACTAATTTACAATAAATACGGAAAAATTGTTCGCCAAAAAACTTAAATATACACACACATTTCTATCAAAGAAACAGCGCAAAATTATTAGTCCACTTGGCATTTTATAGTCGTTTTTTAAAACAGATTTAATAAAAAGAATAGTATGACAAAACAGATTTATCAAATTCAAATAGCCTTAAAAGGAATTAAACCAAAAATATGGCGAAGACTATTGATTCCATCAGATTTAATGTTATCTGATTTTCATTACATTATTCAAACAAGCATGGGTTGGACAAACTCTCATTTACATCAATTTATCAAGAATAGAACTTTTTATTCATACAAACATATTGATGATGATATGTGGGATGAAATGAACAATATAGACTATATAAAGAAAAAAATACGGATATCAGATTTATTAAAACTTGAGAAAGATAGAATTACCTATGAGTACGATTTTGGCGATGGCTGGATACATGAAGTTATACTTGAAAAAATTCTGCCACTAGATGATCAGATAAAATATCCTATCTGTTTAACAGGTAAAATGACTTGCCCACCCGAAGACTGCGGAGGAATTTTAGGGTATTCGAACATGCTTGAGATATTAAAACAACCTAAACATAAAGAATTCAGAAGCTATAAGAAATGGTTAGGAGGCGATTTTGACCCAAATTATTTTGATAAAGATGAGCTTAATGAATTCCTTCAAGAAAAAAAATATGGTTGTTTTATCATCAATAATTGAGCGTTTGTTTTTCAGGAGCTTAATAAATGTACTCGCAGCATAGCAGTCGAAATATTATTTTAAAAATATTTATTTTAAAGAAAAACTTCGGTTGAAATAAGCTCTAAATCCTTCTTCGCCGCAGCGTATTCGAAATGGATTCTGCTCTGACAGAACGAGGAGGCAAATGATTTAACTAAACAATTATTATTAATCATTGTATGCTGTATTTCTTTTCATATTTATCAAGTCTAATTATTGTATTATCAATTTTCATTTTTAAGGTCGTTTGATATTATTCCCTTATATTTGCTGCATGAGAAGTTTATCAAGTATTGCAAAAACCATTGCAAATATTAATTCTGTTGTTTTTCATCCAGTATGGATGGTGGCAGCAAGCATCGCTATTTTACTTTTTGGAACAGGTAGTTTTGTTTTAATGCCTTTGCGTGCCAAATTCTTCATATTAACAGCAACAGCTGTAGGTACAATACTTTTACCTCTTGGTCTTGTATCCTTGTATTCACTTTTCAGTAATTCATGGAATATTGAAATGCCTGACCGTAATGATCGTGTTTTCCCTTTAATAACATCTGCAATTCTATACTTCTATACTTGGCATTATTTGAGTAAACTTGGATTAACAGGTGTAATACCAAATTTTCTTTTTGGCGCATTGTTAACCATTTCACTTGTTAGTATTATAAATTTTAAATGGAAAATTAGCCTTCACATGTCAGCCATCGGGGGTTTAATTGCTATGCTTTTTACGATGATATTTTTTTATCAGTATTATTCTATCGTCTTTTTATGCATTAGTCTTTTGCTAGCTGGTTTAATAGGAACTTCTCGGCTTATACTTGATGAACACACACCTTTTCAGTTGTATTCGGGCTTTGTTCTCGGTTTTATTTCTGTTTTTACATCTATGTTTTATATTCAGTAATTTTTCCCATAATGCAAACGAAAGAGTAGTCTATTATTGTTGTTTAAAACCATTCATGTAAACCTCTATAAACCATACCTAGGTGCTTTTTAATTCAATAGAATTTCTTATATTTTTCCCTATTGTAACAATACTATTTTATGTTTTACCACATAAATACCGCTGGCTGCATTTGCTTATCTCAAGCTGTGTGTTTTACATGTTTTTTATACCTCAGTATATTTTAATTCTTTTTACAACCATTGCAATAGACTATATAGCTGGTATTTGGATTGAAAAAGCTCTTTTAGAAAAAAAGAAGTCGTATCTTATTATTAGTATTATCTCTACATGTCTTGTTCTATTTGTTTTCAAGTATTTCGATTTTTTCAACCAAAATATGCTTTATCTCAGCCATAAGTTTGGTTTTTATTACCCCGAAAAAATAGTGAAATTTATTTTACCCATTGGACTGTCATTTCATACATTTCAGAGTTTAAGTTATGTAATTGAAGTATATAAAGGTAATCAGAAAGCGGAGAAACACTTTGGCATATATTCTTTATATGTTATGTTCTATCCGCAGTTAGTAACTGGTCCTATTGAGCGACCACAAAACTTACTAACACAATTAAGAGAAGAGAAAGTATTTAATTATAATGCTATTTCTGAAGGTCTTCGTCTAATATTATTTGGTTTATTTATTAAAATGGTGCTTGCTGATAATTTGGCTCAATATGTTGACCAAATATATGCCTCCCCATCCGAATATAATTCTTTTAGTATTTTAAAAGGATTGTTTTTATATTCATTCCAAATTTACGGAGACTTTCTTGGCTATTCAACAATAGCTGTTGGATGTGCTAAAACGATAGGATTTCATTTAATGGATAATTTTAAAACTCCATATCTCTCAAATAGTATTAATGAATTTTGGCAACGATGGCATATTTCATTGTCATCCTGGTTTCGCGATTATGTTTATTTTCCTTTAGGAGGGAGCAAAGTAAAAGTACAACGATGGATAATAAACATTCTAATAGTTTTTATTTTAAGTGGCTTGTGGCATGGACCCTATTGGACTTTTATACTATGGGGATTAGCACATGGCTTAGTATATATTTTTGAACGAATGCTTAGGCGTATTTTTAAAACACAAAACATAGAAAATAAAATACTGATTTTTGTTGGTACTATTTTTGGTATTCTTAAAACCTTTATTATTGTCAGTTTTATTTGGATTCTTTTTAGAGCATCAGACCTAAATCAGGTTAAATTAATATGTAAGTCGCTACTTCACAACTTTGCTGTAAATGATAGTTTTGCTATTGACTCAAAAACTCTTTTGTTTTTAACTTCTTTTATTATTATGGATATTCTATTACTAAATACACGTTTTGATTTATGGTGCAACAAAATAAATGTTTTTCTACGATTGACGCTATACTCCATCATGATCTTTAGTATCATTGTCCCAAAAATCGCAAATAAAAACGAGATTAGCAACTTAATTTTTTTGTAATGCCGGATAGCGTTTTTTTGGCTATATTTTGGTTAAAACGCAGTTTTATAATGACTTATAATGATATTACCCCCTTTCCCCCATGAGAG
>JBBRXJ010000059.1:0-22697 GCA_038248505.1 Bacteroidales bacterium | reverse complement strand
GTAAGGTCCTCTTGTTATTAATCTACCGTCTTTAACTGGCTCTGGAAAGAACGTGATATACGGCAGCTTCATAATTAACATGGCCCATAGGGCTAAAATACCTGATAGTATTACAATACCTAATAGAATTATATTATCAGTAAATACTTTCCCTGTAATCAGCATAAATGCAATAGCTGAAAATTGAATTATTACAAGTACGTAGGATTTTAACTTTTTCATTCATTATAATTATTTTCAAAACAAGATACGCAAAAGTGTTGTGAACGTAATTTCTTTTATCAATGAGTACAGAATATTATTATGATTCTGCATAATTGGACACCACTTAGATATTTTCTGATTATTAATGAACGCAAGACGTTAAGATATTATAGCATGAAATTTGTCTTTGGTATCTCATTATGCAGAAACAATAATATTTATAGAAACATGCGGGTTAATAGACAAAAGAATGGTAGTTTTTGCTTTACTGCTTTTTTATGAGTCACTCAACATCCGCATTATTGCAGGTGTATTACTCATCTTATTTTCTCTTATCGCATTAAGTAGCTATAAAACAAAGCCATTAGAAGTGTAATTGAACATACTAAAATTTAAATACCCATGGATTAATTACCAACAAATATAAAAGATATAAACTTACTAAAATGTTTACTGTTGCGAATGTATAATTAAATTGGGTGCGTATGTTCTGCATACGACGACGAATTAAAATACCAATATTCGGAAAAAAAATAGAAAACAATAATAGTACAGAATGAAGTATAAAGTATTGTTCCTCAGGCTCTGAATCGAGAAAAAAGAAAAGAAAGAATACAAAAATGAGAAATACAGCCAAGTAAACAAGGTAGCTTATTTTTAAAGTTAAGGTTGATGCTTTACGAAGCTTATTATAACGCAGCGGCTTTAGAGTGCTTACAGCAAAAATATATACAAACGCAAAAATTAATACGAAAATAAGATTGGTCAGGAAATCAAAAAATATATTCATAGTCTCTTGTTTTTAAAATCATCTCAAGATATAAAAAAATCAAAGGGAAGCATACAGATCACTTAAAATTTCATCTTACTATTTAAATTCAAATCGTTTTACAAATCGTAAATAGCATTAGCTAAGTGATTTATCTCCTATACAAATCAACAGTACCAAACAACTCAAAACGCAACATTTATCTCCACCTCAAAAATATCCATAAGTTATCTTAACTTTAGCTGATAAAAATTCAACATTTAATTTCTCCCACTCCTTCTATTTAAATTTAGCCAAATCAGAATCAATGCTATCATTGCCAAAAAACTTCCTGCAAAAAAAACATGATTCATATCTTGGTTTATAAGGTAAATCCATCCCATTAACAAGGGCCCAAGTGTTTGTCCCAATTGAAATACCATTCCATTTACCGATAAAACTGCTGCTCGTTGTTCATTAGGTATATTATGTGAAAGTATTTCGTAAAGGTTTGGCATATTTAATCCTTGGCCAATACCATTTAGCATAATGATTCCAATAATTATAATAAAATACGATGCGAATGGAATCAATAAGAAACTCGTACAATAAAAAACAAAAGCAAAAAGCATAATTTTCTCTGAGGTAAATCGTAAATGCAATCTACCATTTTGCGAAGCCGCTATAGCTGTGCCAATAGATAATGCTGAAATACTTAATCCAATACTTGCTGAGCTAAGTCCAAACATATTGTGAAGTTTAAATGGCATGTAGCTTATAATACATCCATAGAGCATAATAAAACTTATTAAACTAATACAAAGAATACTGATAACTTTTTTATTTATTAAGCTTTTTCCAGTGGCTTTAATATAATCCCTAAGACTAGTTTTAATAATATTTTCAGAGATGGTCAGATGTTTCCATGCAATAGCACCTATCAATAATGAAAATGCTGCTAAAAAGAAAGGATATTGCCATTTTATTGATGCTAGTAATCCTCCAATTAAAGGGAAGCTAGTGGTGCCAATACTTAGAACTGTAGCGTTATAGCCAAGTGCTTCGGAACGTCTTTGACCAACATAAATTTCGGTAATTAAAGCAACATTTAAACTACTTAAAGGCGCAGCACCAATACCTTGTAGCAGTCTAAAAAAGAGCAAACTATAGAAGTCGGATGTTAGTGCGCATAAAGTTCCAGATATCCCAAACACAAATAATGCTATGAGTAAAACGCGTTTACGTCCTGTTCGGTCTGCAATAACACCCATAAGCGGGGTAATGAAAATACCCGGTAATGTAAAAGCAGTTATAAGCAAAGCCGATTGCTGTAAACTTATATTGAAGTGTTCGCGTATACTGGGTAAAATGGGGGCTATTGATGATACTCCCAATACCGTAATTAGAGTAATTGAGAAAATAATCTGTAAGTTTTTTTCTTTATAGACTTTTGCATTCATTACCACTTAATGTTGGCGTTTTTTTATGGAAATTTTTAATTGAAGATTGTTTTGTCTTAAAACGATATATCAGGCAAAATAGTGGTTAAACAAAAAAATGGTATATAACAACCTCAGCATACAATTATTCAAATCAATTCTGGTATATCAATCCATTAAAAATAAATTACAATTAAAAAACATGATTAAATAACTCAAGTTGTCTCCAAATTACATTAGCCGATTTGTACTTTTAGAGATATCATAATCGATATATCTCTAAATTAGTGTGTAATAATAGCTCAATCATGGCTATTGCCTATCGTATATAAGATAAATACAATTCATGGCAAATATCTTAAAAAAATTAATATATTTGTCGATCTTATAAAATTATAAAATTTTAACTAAAACATTGATTTACAATGCAAAATAAGGGAGCTATCCGTTTATTGGCTATTTTACTAGCCTTAGCCTGTATTTACCAGTTAAGTTTCACTTGGAAAACCAACCAAGTAAAGAGTAATGCCAAAGAGTATGCCAATGGCGATGCAGCAAAAGAAGTTTATTATCTCGATTCCATATCTGGTAAGGAAGTTTATAACTTCATAGGTTTACGCAAGTATTCATTTCGTGAGTGCCAACAACGTGAGTTAAATTTAGGTCTCGACCTAAAAGGCGGTATGAGCGTTATTCTTGAAGTTTCTGTGGTTGATGTGGTTCGTGTATTAGCTGCCGAAAGCTCTATTGATAGTGCTTTTGATGCGAGTATGGCACTTGCCCAGGAGATGCAGAAAACCAGTCAGGAAAGCTTTGTACGTCTCTTTGGGAAAGCTTTTGATAAAGTATCTCCAGGCGGACGTCTCGCTTATTACTTCTATTTAAATGAATCATTAAAAGATAGAATAACAAACAATTCAACAAATAGCGAAGTGCTTGAGATACTTGAAGTCGAGGCAAATAGCGCAATATCAAATTCATTCAATATTATTCGTAATCGTATTGACCGTTTTGGGGTTGCTCAACCAAACATACAGCAGCTCGAAACACATGGTCGTATTATGGTTGAGTTACCTGGTATAAATGAGCCAGATCGTGTTCGTAATATTCTTCAGAGCAGTGCCAAATTAGAGTTTTGGGAAACATACGAGAATGATCAGAATTTTATGAACTATTTAATGGCTGCTAATAAAGTCATTAAAGAGCTAGAAGATACAAAAGGAGATACTACTCTTTTAGCTTCTTCATCAAATAAAAATGAAAAGTCAACAGAGAAAGCTAAATTGGATACAGGAGGTTTAAGTCTACTTGAAGAAATGGAAAGTGGCGACAGTACTAGTTCAGATACCACTCTTGCTCGTCAACAACAAATGAAAGATTATCCATTCCTTTATTCTTTGTTGATTCCCAATCTCATGAATGACAATAAGCAATTTGTTCCAGGTTCTACCATTGGTTTGGCTCATATAAAAGACATTCAAAAGATTAACGCCTATCTTGAAATGAAACAAGTACGTGCGGCTTTTCCCCCTAATGTTAAATTTTATTGGAGTGCCAAAGCAATTAAAGGCGATAAGAGTCAAACCATTTATGAATTAAATGCTATTAAGGTATCTCGAGTAGGTGGTCGTGAAGGCAAAGCTCCACTTGATGGATCATCTGTAGTAAATGCACGAGACGATGTTAGTGCCACTCAAGCAACAGCACAAGTGGATATGACAATGGATGGCGAAGGTGGTAAAGTTTGGGCTCGTATGACCCGCGAAAATCTCGGTAAATGCATTGCTATTGTTCTAGATGACAAAGTATATTCATCCCCTCGCGTTCAAAGTGAAATTAAAGGAGGGAATTCGCAAATCACTGGTGATTTTACTCAGGCTGAAGCGAAAGATTTGGCTAACGTTCTTAAGTCTGGTAAATTACCAGCTCCTGCACGAATTATACAAGAGGCTGTTGTAGGACCAACATTAGGTAAAGAAGGTATTGATTCAGGGTTTAACTCCTTTTTTATAGCTTTTGTTATTGTATTGCTGTATATGATATTCTATTACAATAAGGCTGGTATTGTAGCTGATATTGCACTTACAATAAATATGTTCTTCCTTATTGGAGTACTATCTTCCATTGGAGCTGTACTTACGCTACCTGGAATTGCAGGTATTGTGTTAACCATTGGTATGTCTGTTGATGCGAATGTAATTATATATGAACGTATTCGAGAGGAGTTGCGAGCAGGTAAAGGTTTAAAATTGGCTGTGAAAGATGGTTATCAACACGCTTTTTCAGCTATTATTGATGGTAATATGACCACTGTAATTGCAGGGGTTGTTTTATATCTTTTCGGAACAGGCCCTATAAGAGGTTTTGCTACAACTCTTGTTATTGGTATTCTAACTACTCTTTTCACCGCTATACTTCTTTCAAGAGTTATTTTTGTTGCAATGCTTGATAGAAATAAGAACATTACATTTGGAACAAAGTGGACGGATAATATCTTCTATAACACAAAAATTAAGTTTATAGAGTGGAGGAAGTGGGCATATATTATATCAATAGCTACAATTGTTATTGGGATTACATCAATAGCCGTTCGTGGTATTAATTGGGGGGTAGATTTTACAGGGGGCCGTACATATATTGTACGTTTTGATCAGCCTGTGAATACAGCAGAGGTTACGAAAACCATTGCGGCACAAATGGAAGGTGAAACCCCATCAGTAATTACGTTTGGGGATGATAATCAAATTCGAGTTATAACAAAGTATAAAATTAGTGAGCGTAGTGTTGAAGCAGATAAAGAGGTAGAAACAAAATTATACACCGCTGTATTACCTCTATTGCCTCAAGGTACGAGCTTTGATACCTTTATTACCAAATATAGACAACAGTCAGAGAAAGTTGGTCCCACCATTGCTCGGGATATTAAAATTCAGGCAATATGGGCTTTGGTAATAGCATTGATATTGATGTTTATTTATATTGTAATACGTTTTAAGAAATGGGAGTATGGTTTAGGCGCTGTAATTTCACTTTTCCATGATGCCTTTATTGTAATTTCTGTGTATTCCATTTTCTATGCTTTGGTACCATTTAATCTCGAAGCGGATCAGTCTTTTATTGCTGCCATATTAACTGTGATTGGATATTCAATTAATGATACGGTGATTATTTTTGACCGTATTCGTGAAAATTCAACCTTGCATCCTAAGTTAGATCGTAAATGGGTATTTGATACATCTATGAATAGCACTTTAGGTCGAACATTTAATACATCATTTACTACACTGATTGTGTTAATTGTTTCATTCCTTTTTGGAGGTGATGTTACTAAAGGATTTATATTTGCAATGATTATTGGTATTGGAATTGGAACTTATTCATCTGTTTTTGTTGCATCTCCAATTGCATACGATTTATTAAATTGGTCTGAAGTACGAAGAAAGAAAAAACTTGAGAAAGCATAATATTAAAGAGCCCTGCTAAGGGCTCTCGCTTTTTAAATACTATTTTATATGGGCATAGGCGGTAGTGAAATACTATTAATTTTTTTGGTTGTTTTACTTTTATTTGGGTCAAAAAAGATACCCGATTTAGCTCGTGAGTTTGGTAAGGGTATGCGTGAGTTTAAAAAAGCAACCGATGATATTAAGCGAGAAATTAGCCAGAGCGAAGTAATGAGCGAAGTTAATGATTTAAAAAGTGACATGAATAGACATGTTTCTGATGTACAAGATAATATTGGTAAAATGACCAGCGAACTGAATAAAGAGGTTTCAGAAGTACATGATAATATTAGTAAAACCACAAACGACTTAAATAAAGATATCCCAAACATTTAATGATACTGGCCGAGAACATAACACGAAGTTTCGGAACCCTTCAAGTACTAAAAGGTATTGATGTAACAATCAGTAAAGGCGAAATTGTTTCTATTGTTGGGCCTAGCGGTGCAGGTAAAACAACTTTATTACAGATAATAGGAACTTTAAGTCGGCCAACTACGGGCAATATTATCATTCATGGCACCGATGTAAGTCGCCTAAAAGATAATGAATTAGCACGCTTTAGAAATAAACATATTGGTTTTGTATTTCAATCACATCATCTTTTACCTGAATTCACGGCTGTTGAAAATGTCTGTATCCCTGCTTTAATAGGAGGTGCATCTAAGAAGGAGACGGAGATTCGTGCCATAGAGCTCCTTGAATATTTGAATTTGTCGCATAGGCTTGATCATAAGCCTGCAGAGATGAGCGGCGGAGAACAGCAACGAGTAGCTATTGCGCGTGCTATTATTAATAATCCCGATGTGCTTCTTGCTGACGAGCCTTCTGGCAATTTAGATACAAAAAACAAGAATGATTTACATGCCTTGTTTTTTTCCTTACGTGAACGTTTTGGTCAAACAATTATAATTGTTACTCATAATGATGAACTGGCACGCATGTCTGATCGGGTGATTAGTCTAAAGGATGGTCTGGTTGTCGAATAATCGCTGTCAATGAATTCTGTAAAAAAGATTCTCGACAAAAAGTATATCGAGTTTAATAAGCTTTCTTTTATTGAAAATGATCCGGTTCAAATTCCGCATCAATACTCGAATCCTGAAGATATTGAAATTGCGGCATTTCTTACGGCAACAATTGCCTGGGGAAACCGTAAAGCTATTATTAAAGGCGCCTCTCAATTATTACAAATGATGGATCAATGTCCCTATGAATTTGTAACTCGATGCTCTGAAAAAGAAATAAAATCACTAAGTCATTTCAAGTATAGAACATTTAATGGGAAGGATACGATTTACTTTATCCGATCGCTTCGTCATATATATATAAATTATGGTGGTTTATATTCAGTATTTTATGATGGATATAAAAAAAGACATGGAGTTGATGATGCATTGATATATCTACGAACGATTTTTTTTGAGCATGCAAATGTAGGACATGCTGCAAAACACATATCGGATGTGAACTCTGGCTCGGCTGCTAAAAGATTAAACCTTTTTTTACGTTGGATGGTAAGAACAGATACATTGGGAGTTGATTTTGGATTGTGGAAAAAAATATCTCCTGCAGATTTATTTATTCCCTTGGATGTACACGTTGCAAATACATCGCGAATGCTTGGTTTGCTTACACGAAACCAAAATGATTGGAAAGCGGTGGTTGAACTTACTGAAAGATTGAGAACCTTTGATATTAAAGATCCTATTAAATATGATTTTTCTCTTTTTGGAATGGGAATAGAATTAAAAAATGACAGATCCCTTTAAATTTAAACATTTTATAGTAGAGCATAAATATGCCCCCATGAAGGTAAATACCGATGGTGTATTGCTTGGTGCTTGGGTTGACATACAAAATGCAACTCGTGTTTTAGACGTTGGAACTGGTTGTGGAATTATTGCATTGATGCTAGCCCAAAGAACGAATGACACATTAATTGATGCCATAGAAATTGATGCGGATGCCTCAATTGAAGCAACGTTTAATGGAGCTTCATCGCCGTGGAAAAATCGTTTATTTTTTTATAATATTTCGGTTCAGGATTTTTTTCGAGATAAATCAAACTCCTATAATTTAATTGTAAGCAATCCTCCATTCTTTAGCAATGCTCTTTTATCTCCTACTAATAAAAAGAATATTGCACGACATCATCAAGAATTGTGTTATGAAACGCTGGTTTCAATATCATCAAAAAACTTACAGTTGGGCGGACGTTTATGTGTGGTGATACCTTATAATTCTACCGATGAATTTGTTTGTATTGCAGAACGTTTTAACTTGTTTCTTATTAGACGTAACGACGTGACAAGTAAAGATGGGAAATCACCCTTTCGATCCTTGCTTGAATTTTCAAACATAAAGAAAGATTGTGTTAATAGCGAATTGTTAATGGAGCACACAGGTGCCGAGGGCTATACTGCCGAATATCGTAAATTATGCAGAGATTTTTATTTGAAATTCTAATAATTCTATAGGCCTTCTTCTAAAAAAATGGAAAAATAAATCCCAATCTAAAGGAAGGATTTATAGGTGCTTGCTCATATTGATGAAGATTCCATAAAACTAAAATATTCAAAAAACTTTTACTTCCTATCATTTGGCTTAATCCAAGGCCTGTCCAATAATGTAGTCGTTCAGTTGTTGATTCGTTTTTTTTGTTTATATTATAAATATATTCATATTCGGCATGTACGAATATTGAAACTGGTAGCGTTAAATGTAGTTTTTTTATTACGGTGTATCTTGTGAATCCATTGGCGCCCCATGAATAAATAGAATAAAGAGGATTTCGATAAAGGCGGAATTTAGTACCTATGCCTACTTCAATGCGAGGGCTAATTCGATAGCCCGCAAAGGGAGATAACTCAATGATTTTTGTTTGACTCCAAAGATTTAAGTCGTTTAAATAGACGCCCAAAAAGATATTGTTTTTTGAGTGCTTATTAGCCGTTGAATCTTGCGGTGATGCGAACACAGAAGTACTGAGCAAGAGTATGTATAAAATGCTAATATAGAGCTTCATGGTGCAATTATTTAAAATAATCGATATAAGATAATTTCAAGCTAAAATTAATTCATATTTTTGATATATATATCTTTAAAAATATGAGAATACGAATATTATTGACAGTAGCTAGTGTATTAATGCTCACCCTTGCATGTAAAAAAGAGAAGACTGAGAGCCAACTTGAAGTTCAGGGGTGGTGTTTATTGTCAAATAATGAAGCTATGGCCATGAAAGCCATAGAGAGGGCGAAAGACTATCATATTAATCATCTTGAGTTATCGCATGAGTTGGTAATGGATCTTCGTGAATTGCGCAATCCGGATAAGTTAAGCCTAGTGAATAAATTAATTAAAGCCGCTCATAAAAATAATATTGAAGAAGTTTCATTGTGGGATCATGCATTGTATTCGCTTGAGTATTATCCAAAAGAATTTAGAACAGGCCCGGGAGGTACTATTGATTTAGATAATGTGGAATTTTGGAAATGGTTTAAACAAGACTATAGGAGTATGCTTGATTTGGTACCAGATGCTGATGGAATTGTTTTAACTTTTATTGAAACAGGGGCACGCATTGAGCAACAATATTCAGTAAAAATGAAAACCGCAGAAGAGAAGTACGCTGCATTAGTTGATACATTAGCATCTGTTATTATTGATGAGCGGGAGAAATATTTTTATGTGCGAACGTTTGCCTATAATCCTCTAGAATTGCAGAACATGATTCAATTTGTAAACATGCTAAAGCATGATGGGATTACGGTTATGATTAAAGAAGTGCCTCATGATTTTTTCTTAACTCATCCAGTTGCTGAGTATGCATCGCAAATTAACAAACCTTTTATGGTGGAGTTTGATTGTGCACATGAATATAATGGCCAAAGTATTATCGCAAGTGTAACACCACAAATTACATTAGATCGATTTGAATTTTTTAAAAAGCAGAAAAACTTTATTGGATATGTTGCCCGAATAGATAGATATGGTAAAACTTCAATTATTGATAAACCCTCTGAAGTTAATATCATTACGTTAAATCAGGCTTTTGAGAAAACGGATATTACTATTGATAGTATTCTTAATCAATTTATATCGATGAAATATGGACGAGCTTGTATTCCATTATTAAAAAATGTCTTTATAGAGTCTAGCGATATTCTGAGTTCTACTTTATATACTTTGGGTTTAAACAATAGTAATCATTCAAGTCTTGATTTTGAGCATGAAAGTAGTTACTCTCGGCATGTACCTGTAAAATGGACAGAGAGCCAATTAGTAACAGTGAAGCATGATGTATATAAAAAATATCATGCATGGAAAGATATAGTTGAGCATTTAGGAGCTCCCGCAATGAAAAAGAGAGTATTTTTTGAGAATGAGGCGCCATATGTTCTTGATAGTAATTGGGTGACGACTGAAGAAATGATGGATATGGATTACCTGAATGATGTTTTAATTGAGAAGGAAAACGGAGTAAGTCTTTCGCGAAATGCCCTACGGAATGTTATTGGATGTAAAAGTTTAATACGAGACTCAGCATCCTATTATTCACTTTATCACATGTATTATAGAACGTATTTAACTTCAAAATTATATCGTTCAACAGCCAAGGTTTATTTTGGGTATCGTGTGTATTCAAGAGGAGGCGAATTTGCTTTACCTGAATTACGTGATGTGATTATATCAGGCTTAACTGAATTAAAAGAAACGATTGAACGTATTCGAGAATATGAGGAACCTGGACCTGTTGGTCAATATGATTGGGTAAAGGATACAGATAAAGCAATGGAGTATTATACCCATGTGAAGTTTGGTATTATGCGAAATTAAAAAGCACTATTTAATTACTCTATTCCCATTTGCAAAAACGGATTGTCTGATAGTAAAATTTAAATTGCATAAAGCGGTATCAGATACAACAGTTCTTTTAAAATTCATCGCGCTGCCTTTTAGTTCCTGTATAGATTGAGAACATCCGGTATTTACATTCAAGTGGACCGTTATAAAGCGATATACTTTTTGAATGATGCAGTCCAATACTCTTAATGGCAGCATCATTACTACTAATGATCCAAGCATTGTATCCTTCAAATTTCTTTTTTAAATTATCTCCAATATTTTTATAAAGTGCTGGCATATTTGTATCGTTTATTCGCTCGCCATAGGGAGGGTTAGTAATCATAACACCACCTCCAGCTGGTGGTATGTATTCATCAAGAGGCATGAGTTGAACGGTAATGTGATCTTGTAAACCCGCATTTAAAATATTCTGCCGAGCTACTTTTACAGCTTCGCGTGAAATATCCGCTCCTACAATTTTAGGGCAGAATGTTGAACGTTTTGATAATGCTTCTTCCTTAACTTTATCCCACATCTTTGTATTAAAATTTGGCCAATTCATAAAGCAGAATTTCTCACGCATAAAACCAGGAGGTATGCCCATGGCAATCATTGCTGCTTCAATAAGTATGGTACCTGAACCGCACATTGGATCAACAAATGGTGATGACCAATCCCAATCAGACATCTTAATCATAGCAGCTGCAAGTACTTCATTAATTGGAGCGATCAGTGAAAACTGACGATAATTTCTTTTAAAGAGAGGTTCTCCGCTACTGTCAAGAGACACAGTGCATTGATCTTTTGATAGATATAGGCTGAGGGAAATATCTGGATTATCAGTGTTTACATTTGGCCTTTTCCCAGTCTTATTGCGAAAATAATCTACAATCCCATCCTTGGCTTTAAGCGAAACAAAATTGCTATTATTGAAATTATCAGAAAATAAAATGGTCTCAATAGAGAAGGTTTGATCGTGGTTCATGTAGTTTGTCCACTCTATTTTTAAAATATTATCATACAATTCATCCTGATTGCGAGCATTGAAACTAGCAATAGGAACTAATATCTTTAATGCCGTACGAAGTTTATAGTTAGCACGGTATAATGTAGCCGTATCGCCAGTAAATTTAACAGCTCTACGAGCAGGCTCAATATCACGTGCTCCAATTTCTTTTAACTCTATTGCCAAAACTTCTTCAAGACCAGCAAATGTTTTCGCTACAAATTCCATATATTTTATTTTGCTTTTTTAATAAATTATCATTTGCCAATTTCCATTCACCATTAAATTCTGCCGCTGCGCACATCATTTAACATTTCAAATCATTCCAGATTGCATTTTTTATCTACTTCAGCTTTAAATTTTTGCCATCGAGATTCTCTCTCTATTGCACTATGTTGTTCATACATTAAACGAAGCACCTCTTTGGTAATATCTTTGGGTATATCACCAAATAAGATATCTTTATTGCTTATGATTATGGAATAGTTTTCTTTTTTTCCTATTTCGTTTATTGCATTTTCTGATTCAATATCAAAGTATTTATGTAACTCAAAACCATATTTGAAAAGAAAATCAACGGCTTTAGATTCAAATCTCTGATATTTTGTTTCTACCTCGGATAATCGTACCTCACATTCAGAACGCTTAGGTCCAACGCAATTGGTTACTGTCATAAGTTCTTGTACGATAATATTTTTTTCCATTTTAAGACCTTCACCATAGTTGATTAATTTTTCACGATATGACCGGATACTTTTTTTTACATCTATGGAATTTGGAAAGTATTTTACAAGTGTATCCATTTGAATATAGGCCATTCGGCATTCTTGTGCTTTGAGTACACTACCGGAAAAAAGTATATATATGAAAAATATTGCGAGTCTCATTTTAATAAAATTTGTGAATTGTTTGCTCTGTTCTTGTTTGTCGCAATAAAATGAATCATTTAAAAAACAAATATAAACAAAGATTCACTTAATCTGAGCTCTTGGCCTGAAAATGAATAGCCTACCTGCTTCATTTGCAATATACAACATACCGTACTCATCTACTGTAATTGCTTCTGATTGGCCAGATTGGAGAAATCGTTTACAATACGTCTTTTCAAATGAATTTTTGGCTGTAAGGGAGTTGCTTAATACTACCATTTTACCGTATGTTAGTATTATTAATGAAGTATCATTCAATTTGTTTGCGCTTGTAATGCGTCCAGGAATACGAATTGAATTTACTTTTTCTGCGGTATAATATCCTTTGTATGCTGGAAGTATGTATATATTGGCTTTATGAGATCGTTTGTTTTTGCTGAAGAGGAAAATGCTGTCATTATTTAGTATCATCGCTTCGCAATCAAAATTTTGTGCGCTTTTTTTATGAGGAGGAAAGCTTGTTTGATCGGAATAATGATAACGAATGGAAGCTGTATCGCCAGTTGAGATATTATATATCAGAATTCTTAAATCTTTTCGCTTGTTCAAATTATTCCCGAAATCACCTATGAATAAGGTTTTACCTACTAAGGCAATATCTTCCCAATCCGTATTTTTAAAGGGTATGTAAATTGAATCAATAAGTTGAAAGTTCTCATTTAATTGATAAATATATGGACTATTACCGCTATCTCTCAGTACAAAAAACTCTTTGTTGCTCGTAACTATTCCTGATGCTTCTTTTATGAAGTAGGGTAATTGGTTCTTTTCATTTAAACTGTAGTGAATAGCCTTGTTTTTGTCACAAGTGCAAGGACAAATAATACTACTGAATGACAATATTAGTGCTAGAAAACCATTAAGCATAACGCTTTGTTGAATAAAACTTAATACTTTATGAGCCAAGCATTCGCTTCGCGTGTTGATTTTATTTTGCGTAATGCTTCAATTGCATCATCCATATTGTTATGCATGCTGTACGATACGGCGTGCAAGTCTTTAATAATTCCAAACTTCTCAGCTTCGTATCCTTCACTTCTTAATTTTTTCACAAAATTATCAGCGTTGCTTTCATTTTTAAAACAACCAGCAACAATATAGTATTTAGGTTCTGAATTAACAACTGCTGAAGGTTTAGAAACGGGTTTTGTAGTGTTTTGATCAGCCGTTGGAGCTTCAGTAGACTCTTGAGTTGAAGTTTCTGCATCCAAATCTTCTGGTATAAGATCGTTAATATTGGCTTCTGTTTCTTGTTCAAATTGTTCTTCAAGTATTTTTAATGAATCGCTTACCCCACTCTTTTGGGTTAATGAATCATCTGCGCTTATTTTATCAGATAATAATAAATAGAGACTAAGGCCAACGGCGATAATTAGCACCACTACTATAATTAACAAAAATGAGTTATTCTTTTTTGCTTCCATGTTTTTGTTGTTTTTAAAGACTTTTTTATCAGATGATGAGGATTCAGTTTCTTGTGAAGGTTTTGTATCTGTTGTTGATTTTTTATTTTCCGTTGTAACTGGAGTATTCTCAATTTCTATGATAAATGTTTTTTCAACTGATAATTTCTCTTCCTTTGTTTTTTGAGGGGTTGCTGCTGTTGTAAGTTTTGATTCAATAAATTGAATTTTCCCATTGGCATCTTTATATAAACTCCCCATTCCTTCTAACTTATATTGCTCTCCAGTGCTAATTACGCTCATAATTTCGCTAGCGAAGTCTTCTATCTCTTTTGCTGCATCAGCTTTTGATATTTTTTTCTCCTGCGCAATAAAATCACATAGCAAGGAGTCTTCAAACTTTAAAATGCTATTGAAAGCGTAACTAGAAGATTGGCCCTGATTTTTAACAAGAAATGCACCAAGCTTGGGGATAATCACTCGGCTACTGCTACTTAATAAACTGATTATGTATTTAGTGTTCATGGATATATCGGAGATATTTAAAATGTTTATAAGTAAAGACTATTTTTACAAATATTATGAATACTAATAGTTACCTTAGTATTGGGAAAATTTTTTCTATTTGTTTATACAAAGATAAGAAACCTAATTGAATCAGTATAAAAACTGTCGATTATTAAAACGGATTTATATATTAACAACGAAAGCTTTATCACCTTAGTATTAGATTGATTTGCATTTCGTTTAAACAGAAAACAATGAAACAAAAAGGAATTTTAGGTGTAGATATAGGTGGCTCAGGTGTAAAGGCAGCCATTGTTGATACAAAAAAAGGAATATTACTCACCGAACGTCATCGTATTGCAACACCAAGCCCAGCAACCCCTGAGGCTGTTGCAAAAGTCATGAAAGAAATGGCTGAGCATTTTAGTTGGAAAGGACCTATTGGTATTGGCTTTCCATCTGTTGTGCAAAATGGCGTTGTACAAACAGCTGCTAATATTGATAAAAAATGGATTGGCGTGAATGCTGAACAAATATTTGCGGAATCGACCGGCTGCAATGTTCATGTATTGAATGATGCCGATGCTGCTGGTGTGGCAGAAATACGTTTTGGCGCTGTGCGTAAGCATAAAGGTCTTGTACTTTTAATTACCGTTGGAAGTGGCATTGGCGTAGTTTTATTTGCTCGTAAACGATTGGTTGCAAATTTAGAACTTGGTCATATCATAATGCCCAATGGAATTGAGGCCGAAGCATACGCATCAGACAAAGTGCGTAAAGACAATGATCTTTCATGGGAAGATTGGGCTAAACGTTTTAATGAATATCTCTGCTACATGGAAAGCTTGATTTGGCCAGATGTTATTGTTCTTGGTGGTGGAGTAAGTAAAAAGATGGATCAATTCTCAAAGTATTTTACCTGTCGTACACCTATTGTTGCTGCATCATTCCTAAATGAAGCAGGCCTTGTAGGTGCTGCAATTGCTGCTCGTCGTAAATTCGAAGAATAGAAACACTGAATAAATAAAAAGCCCGATTCAGAATACCGAATCGGGCTTTTTATTTTCTATTAAACGATATATCTTTTCAGTAATTTATTTAACCATCCCTGCAAATCCCATAAAAGCAAGCGACAGTAAACCAGCAGTTACTAAAGATATAGGAAATCCTTTCATACCCTTAGGCACACCATTTAAATCCATTTGTTCTCTTATACCTGCCATTAAAATTAATGCTAATGTGAAACCAATAGCAATGGCACTTGCATAGGTTACGCTCATTAACATGTTGTATTTTTTTTGTACAGCAAGAATAGCAATACCTAATACAGCACAATTAGTAGTGATAAGAGGCAGGTAAATTCCCAGTGCTTGATATAATGATGGACTCGATTTCTTGAGAATAATCTCGACAATTTGCACTAAAGCTGCTACAACCAAAATGAAGGTAATCGTTTGTAAAAAACCAATACCAAGCGGATATAAAATGTAGAATTGAATAATATAGGTAACTAAATTAGCTAATGCCATTACAAAGATTACGGCTCCACCCATTCCTAATGCGGTGCCAATTTTATTTGAAACACCTAGAAAGGGACATATACCTAAGAATTGTGCCAACACAACATTGTTGACAAATAGAGCAAGTATTATTATGTTTAAATATTCCATAGTGGGATCGTATTATATGTTGAATTTCACTTTCATTTTATTAACAATGGCAATTAGGTAGCCATAGGTGATAAAAGCACCTGGAGGCATAATAAACAAAAGAATGGTTTTTGAATTCTCGCTCATGAGTCGTATATCGAAAAAACTTCCATTACCAATAATTTCACGAATACTTGCAATAAGAGTAATTGCAAGAGTAAACCCAATTCCCATACCAATACCATCAAGTACTGAAGGTACAACACCATTCTTTTGTGCAAATGCTTCAGCACGTCCGAGAATGATACAGTTCACCACAATTAAAGGAATAAATACACCTAATGAACTATATAGATCAGGAGTGTACGCTTTCATTACTAAATCAACAATGGTAACGAATGTAGCAATTACAACCACAAAAGCTGGTATGCGAACATTGTCTGGAATTAAATTTTTTAATAATGAGATGAAAAGATTTGAAAATACCAAAACAAAAGTAGTGGCAAGTCCCATACCTATACCGTTAATAGCTGCTGTGGTTACTGCAAGAGTTGGGCAGGCACCCAATACAATTACAAAGGTTGGATTTTCCTTCAGCAACCCGTTTGTGAGATGTTTTAAATTACTCATTTCAGACCTCCTTTCTTAAGCGCATCATACGCTCTGTTTATTGCATCGCAGAATGCTCTTGAACTTATTGTTGCGGCAGTAATTGCGTCAACATCACCACCGTCTTTTTTTACTTTAAATTTAAATGAATCAGCAGACTTACCCGTGAACTGATTTTTAAATTTTGCTTCAATCATTTTGCTGCCTAAACCCGGGGTCTCTTTTTGTGAAAGAATAGAGATATTTTGTATTGCACCAGCTGGAGAGATGCCGATCATTATTCCAATATAACCACTAAACCCCTTGTTAGTATAAGTCTTTACAGCATACCCAACAATAGAGTCTCCAACTTTTGCTGGGTATATATCTACATCTTCAACAATTACTTTATCATTTACTGGGTCATTGTCAAATTGAGGAACCACGGCAGATATAGCATCAGATACCTTTTTTGCATCGGCCTGTTCAATAGGCCCTTTTGTTTTCAGATAAACAAATCCTAATGCCAAAGACATAATTGCCGATATAAGCACTAGTGAAAGAAACATGTTTAATAATGTCGATTTTAGTTTAGCCATTTTTCACTACCTCCCCAAATTGTTTAGGTTTAAATGCTTTATTTATAAGTGGTGTAACTGCATTCATTATTAGAATAGCAAAAGAAACCCCTTCCGGATACGATCCAAAAACACGTATTAATATCGTTAAAACGCCACAACCTATTCCAAACACAATCATTCCTAAAGATGTCATGGGTGAGGTTACCATATCAGTTGCCATAAAGATAGCTCCTAACATAAGCCCACCAGCCAATAAATGAAATACAGGATCAGCAAATTTATCAGGATTGGAATGCCATAATATACCGCTAAAAACTGCCACCGTTAAGAGAAATGAAACAGGGATATGCCATGTGATAATGCGTCGTATTATAAGAAACAAGCCACCTAATAATATAGCTATTGCCGAAACTTCGCCTAAGGACCCACCAATATTCCCAATAAACATGTCTGTATTGGAAGGAATTTTAGTCATCAATTGACTTACCGTTTCTCCATTCATTACACCTTCCTTAAGAACACCTAAAGCCGTTGTGCCTGTAATAGCATCAGTCATACCACCAAAAACGGATGGTATTGGCCAGTTAGTCATATCAACAGGAAAAGATATTAAAAGAAAAACCCGTCCTGCTAATGCAGGATTGAAAGGATTTTTACCAAGACCGCCATAGGTCATTTTTGCAACACCAATGGCAAATAAACTTCCCAACACCACTTGCCACAAGGGTAAGCTTGATGGGACATTAAATGCCAACAACAAACCAGTAATGACCGCTGATCCATCGGTAATGGTAACTTCTTTCCCGAAGAAGCCACGTTGTATTATGTATTCAAAAGCTACGCACGATACGACTGCTGTAAGTGTTAGCCACAAAGCACTCAATCCAAAATAGTAAACTGAAACCAGTAATGCTGGAATCAGAGCCATTACAACTCCCCACATTATTGTACGTACGGTATGCTTGCCGTGCACATGAGGTGAGCCTGATACGGTTAATAAATTCATATTCTATTTCTATTAGTATGAGGTTAATTTTTTTCGTTTCTCTTTCGTATGATCTGACTCATCTTAAATTTGCCAGCTCTCACGTAATCAAGCAATGGTCGGCCAGATGGACAAGTGAATTGACATGAGCCACATTCCATACAATCCATAATGCGATGGGATTCTGTTTCTTCAATGCGATCTTTTTCTATTAATAATCCTAAAATATATGGCTGTATACCCATTGGACAGGCCGATATACATTTTCCACATCGAATACAAGTATTGGACGTAATACGTTTTGATTCTTCATTATTCATAAGCAGAATACCTGAACTGCCTTTAACAATTGGAGCTTCCTGATTATTTAACGCTTTCCCCATCATGGGACCACCGCTAATTATTTTCCCGCAATTATCAGGAATACCTCCAGCAGCTTCTATTAACTTAGTGATGGATGTACCAAAACGCACCAAATAATTTCCTGGATTTTTAACAGATTTTCCGGTGATGGTGACAACACGTTCAAATAAAGGTTTGTTTTTTTGTAAGGCTTCGTATACCGCAAAAGCAGTACCAACATTGAATACAACAGCTCCTACTTGAATAGGTAAGCTACCAGATGGTACTTCAAGACCTATTAATGCTTTTATTAATTGTTTTTCTCCACCTTGAGGATATTTAACTTTTAATGCTACAACTTCAATTCCAGTTTGATTTTTAGCCGATAGCTTCATTTTTTCAATGGCATCTTTTTTATTATTCTCAATGCCTATGACTGCTTTCTTAACATTTAATCCTGCCATTAATAGACGAATTCCAGTAATAACTTCCTCGGTTTTTTCGAGCATAACTCGGTGGTCGGAAGTAAGGTAAGGCTCGCACTCCACACCATTTATGCAGAGTACTTCTGCTTTCTTACCTTGAGGTACCGATAATTTTACATTAGATGGAAAGGTTGCCCCACCTAGGCCCACAATACCCGCTTCTTTTATGCGAGTAATAATTTCATCAGAAGAGAATGTGAAATCTTTTTTAAGATCACTGCTTTTATCAATAGTTGAAACCCATTCATCGCCATCGGTTTTAATGTTTATAACCGTTTTACGATATCCTGATACATCAATAACAAGATCAATTTTTTCAACAGAACCAGATACCGAAGAATGAATATTTGCAGAAATAAAACCAGCAGCCTTTGCAAGCAGCTGACCTGTTTTTACCTTATCGCCTTTTACTACCAATATTTCAGCAGGCGTACCTAAGTGTTGACCTACTGGAATTTGAACTGTTTCAGGAATAGGGAGTACTTGTATCCCCTTATTTGCAGTGAGCTTGTTCTCTTCCGGATGAACACCGCCTCTTGAAAATGTTTTTAACACTTGTATTTCCTCCTAATTATGTTTATGCTTCTACGGATATGGATGCGTCGGATTCTTTGGTTTTCCGAGGCGGGAAGTTGATCTCTAAAATACTTTTTGTAGGACAAACTTCAACACATTTGCGGCAAAGTTTACAATTATCTGAATCAATAAATGCGATATCGTTTTCAATGGTTATAGCATCATGCGGACACTCTTTTTGGCACTTACCGCAGGCTATACATGAGACTTTGCAGTTTTTTACACATATTGCCCCTTTCTCATTGTTAATGCAAGCCACAAATATTTTACGGGCCTTTGGATTTTTCTTACGCAGTTCAATAATCATACGCGGACAGGCCTTTACACAAGCACCGCAGGAGGTACATTTCTCATCATTCACTTCAGGTAAACCAGTAACTGCATTCATATAAATGGCATCAAAATCGCAAACTATCGTGCAATCACCTAGTCCTAAGCAACCATTGGGGCAACCGGTTTCGCCCATATATAAATTATGAGCGATACGACAGGTTTTAGCACCATCGTAAATATTGGTGCGTGGTCTGAATTCAGGTGTACCATTACATCTAACAACAGCAATAGTGGGCGCTTTTTCAGCCGCTGCTTTTCCTAATACAGTAGCCACTTTTTTCATTACATCATTACCACCAACTGGACAAAAAAGTTTTGAAATATCATCTGTTTTTACAAGTGATTCAGCAAAATTTCGGCATCCTGCAAATCCACATGCGCCGCAATTGGCACCTGGTAGCTCTGCTTGTGCTTGATCAATTCGTGGATCTTCAAAGACATAAAATTTCTTAGCAACGAAATATAAAATTACAGCTAAGATAGCTGCCGTTGCGCTTAATGCAATTAATGTGTATAGAATAAACGTGGTCATGCTGATTACAACTTATTTATGTTTGCAACAAATTTTTTTTCAATAGAGTTTCTAAAAAGATACAATATACAATACCAAAGTATAACTGATGCAAGAGCTATGCCTGCTAATTTTGGTTCTGATTTAATGTGCTTATTTCCCAATAAAAGCACTAGGATTAAAATAACAAAGGGAATAAAGTAACTTAATAACACAGCTCTTAATCCTTTACTGGCACTTAGCTTTACGCGCACTTGTTCACCTAAAGTATACATTGAATCCGAATTTTTAACAGTTACTTCGCGTTGTTTAACATCATTGGATGTACAAAATCCATTTGCATGACATGAGGCACATGCTGATTGAGATTGAAATACAATCGTAACTGAATCATTTGAAATTTCACTAACGACACCAATATGTTCTACTGAATCTGTTTTATCCATTATGTTTTTAAAGAACACAAAAATAATATGTTTTTGTTATCTTGTTATTAAAATCGTCTAAATACTTGCAGTATCAACACATTTGACTGCTTATCAGTGTTTTACTTAGATGCCTCTACCCTATATTTTAGACGTACTAGATGATGAAATTTATTCATCGAACAGAATCATGGTTAAAACCAATATTCGTTTTTTCTTAAATGATTAGCCATTATTTTACAGCAATAACATATAATCAAGATCATTATGCTTTATTTGTTGCGTATTGTCTGTTATTATTTAATGACTTTTTTACCACAACAACTTACAAAACAGGCTATTGCTTGCACTTCAAACTACGACCCTTCTCCGCGGTATATCCGCTATGTATCCCATCTGACCGCATGGGCAGTAGTTAGACTAAATAATACTAAGTGATAGTGATAAATTACTGTCCATAATAATGTATGTTATTTAAAATATAAACTACCCGTTTTTCTCATTCACTAAATCGCAACTATCTGTTTAATAGACTATAGTATTTATTGTTTGGAATAATTTTAAAAAGCAAAAATTATCTTTATCTTTAAAGTCATAAAATGCGAATTTAAATGCTTGCAACAAAAGATATCAAAGACACTGTACGTAGATTATTTACGGACTATCTTGAAAAAAATGGTTTTCGGAAAACGCCTGAAAGATATGCTATCCTAAATGAGATATATCAATTAGACGGTCATTTTGATATTGAGACACTTTATGCCCACATGAAAAGTCATAATTATAGAGTAAGTAGAGCAACACTATATAATACGGTTGAAGTATTACTAGAGAGTAATCTTATTGTTAAACATCAATTTGGCAAGAATATAGCACGTTTTGAGAAAGCTTTTGCGTGTAAGCAACATGATCATTTGGTTTGCACCTCATGCGGTAAGATTACCGAATTTTGCGACTTGCGTGTACATGAGATTCAAGAATTTGTTGAAAAACAAATGAATTTTAATATATCATACCATTCATTATATTTTTACGGAGTTTGTGATGATTGTTCAAAAAAGCCTGAAAAAGAACGTCTTATAATCGGTTAATAAAAATCCTCTAATCAGAGGATTTTTTTATGTCTAAATAAGTATTATTGTTGTTATGATTATTAAAAAGTTCGATTCTGCATAATTGTACACCACATAGATATTTACTGATTTTTAATGAAAACAAATCTCTTATATATTGATGTAAGCAGGACGCTGAGAAGCCACCCACGTTTGTATTTTAGTATGAAATTTGTTTTTTGTGTATCATTATGCCTAATCAGTTTAAAAAATTAAATAATAAAAGACCATACTTCAAAAGAGATTTAAATATTTTGATACGTTTTATTAGCTAAAAAATAACCTAAAGAATAATCAATGAAAGTAGATGTATTGCTCGGCTTACAATGGGGAGACGAAGGCAAAGGAAAAGTTGTTGACGTTTTAACCCCTAAATATGATGTAATTGCTCGTTTTCAAGGTGGCCCAAATGCTGGACACACACTTGAGTTTAATAACATAAAGCATGTTTTACATACCATTCCTTCTGGTATTTTTCATTCTGATAAAATTAATATTATCGGAAATGGGGTAGTTATTG